>JAUVBS010000388.1 GCA_030591105.1 bacterium
ACGATTCCGGTCGGAACCACCTTGCGACAAGCCGAACTCGAACTGATCCGCGCCACTCTCGAGAGTACCGGTGGGGACAAGGAGACCGCCGCCAACGTTCTCGGCATTGCCTCACGCACCATATATCGCAAGCTCAAGTGACCCAAACAGTTCACCGTGTCCGATCCGGCTAACCCGGGTTCCTTGACCCACTTGGAAGCTGTAGCTATATTGGCGCCGCTGATCGGCGGATGTCCGATACGCGGTCTCGTATACTCAGGAGATCGGCGCGGTTGCGCGGAACGCAGGTCTCCATTTGCGAGAGTGGCGGAACTGGCAGACGCGCAGGATTTAGGATCCTGTGGGGAAACCCGTGGGGGTTCGAGTCCCCCCTCTCGCACCAGATCACCGACCGGTACTGTGAACCGCCCCGCAGTCGGGACGGCCAGCGGTTCCGACTCCAACCGAGGATCGACCGACCATGGCAGAAAAACGTGAACCGGCCGCAGGTTCCCCCTTCAAGATCGAGGTCGAGGCGCCCGAACAGTGGCAACGCGTGCTCAAGATCGAGGTACCGCGTCCCTACTTCGACCGGGAATACATGGAGCGCTTGGTCGCATCAACCAAGACCTACCAGCGTTCCGGTTTTCGACAGGGCAAGACCCCGCGGTCGGTGGTCGAGAAAGAGCTGGGCGACCGTTTGCGGGCCGAGACTTTCGAGCAACTGGTACCACGCGCCTTCCAGGCGGCAGTTATCGAGCACAAACTCGCTCCGTTGACCGACCCGAAGCTAGAGAACCTCTCGTTCGAAGATGGCCAGCCGATCACCTTCGATCTGGTGATCGAAATACGCCCCAGTGTCGAAGCGACCGATTACGAAAACCTACCGATCCAGGAGTCGGCAGCGACGGTCGACGATAGCGACGTGGACGAATTGCTGGCGCGTCTACGTGCTAGCCGTGCGATCTACGAAGCGGTCCAGCGACCGGCGACCGCCGGCGATCAGATCACCGTCGATCTCGTGCCGTTCGGTCCGGACGGCGAGCCTGATACCGAGCGGCAAGCCACGGGCCAGAAGCTTCTCCTGGGTGCGGAGCACAATCTGGCCGCATTCAACACCGGACTCGAGGGGGCCGAAGCCGGGACGGAGCGCGAGCTGGACGTGACCTATCCCGACGACTATCCCAACGACGCGCTCAAGGGGCAGACGGTCCGCTTTCGCTGCAGCGTCACCGAGGTTGCGAGCGAGGTTCTACCGGAGCTCGACGATCTGTTTGCGAGTCAGCTCGAGGAGGGGCAGACCTTGCTCGAACTGCGCGGGAAGATCCGTGCGCAGTTGACCACCGATGCCGAGGCGCGGGTCAGCAACGAGATGGATGAGCAGGTGGTCGACGAGCTGATCAAGCGCCATGAGGTCGCTGTTCCCCCGTCTCTAATTGAACAGTACGTTACCTCGGGCGTCGAGCAATTGCAGGCGCGCAATCTTCAACAAGGCCGCCAGATGACCGAGGAGCAGGAGCGTGAGTACCGCGAACTGACCCAGCCCATCGCCCAGCGAGTACTGGAGGGGATGTTCATCATGGAGGCGATACGGCGCCGGGAAGAGATCACCGTCACCGACGCGGAAATCGATGACCGCATCGCCGAGATCGCAGCCGAGCACCAGTTCGATCTAGAGAAGTACCGTGAATACGTCATCGAGGGAGACGAGCGGGAGAAGATCCGGCACGGGCTGGCAGAACGTAAGACGTACGATTTCTTGCTTTCACGGGCAAATGTGACCCCGGCGACGGCCGCAGCGCAACAGGCTGCCGCCGACGGACAGGCGGATTCCGGCCCGTAAGTTGCTAGGTCTATTGTGTCTATCGAGAAGATGCGGAGCTGGCCTGGACGGCAGCTCGGGGCGGCGGCCGCCACCGGAGGAACCGGTCCTCGGCGGCGGAGTATACAATCAGCGGCAGGCTACCGAGGCCAACGTTGGCGTGGACGAAGGAGTGACCATGCTGGTTCCTTATGTGATCGAGCAGACGGCCCACGGCGAGCGGGCGATGGACATCTGGTCGCGCCTGATGCGCGACCGCATCGTATTTCTGGGGATGCCGATCGACGACATCGTGGCCAACGCCGTGATCGCCCAGTTACTGTACTTGCAGGCCGAGGATCCGGAGCGAGATATCTATCTTTACGTCAACTGTCCGGGCGGCAGTGTGACGGCCGGTCTTGCGATCTACGATACCATGCAATACATTAGTAATGATGTAGTTACGATATGCATGGGCCAGGCCTCCAGCATGGGGGCGGTGCTCCTGGCCGCGGGCGCGGAGGGCAAGCGCTCGGCTCTAACGCACGCTCGGGTGATGATCCATCAGCCGTTGGGTGGTACCCAGGGCCAAGCGAGCATGCTCGAGATCTACACCAAGGAAATCCTCTACATCCGCGACCAGCTGTACGAGATCCTGGCCAAGCACACCGGGCAGTCCCACGACCAGGTTGCCGATGATAGCGACCGCGATTACTTCATGTCGGCGGCGGAGGCCCAGAAGTACGGAATCGTCGACAAGGTCATCGAAAGCCGCGCCGAGGTGGACGCGGACAAGACAGACGACAAGAAGAAAGACAAGTAAAGCGATGGAACGCCAGACCGACCGACCGAGTGGTGATGCGCTCGGCGGACAGGGAGAGAGACGATGAAACGCCGGCAGAACGGCAGTCCGCAGATGATCAAGTGCTCATTCTGTGGGCGGGGCCAGGACGAAGTGGCCAAGCTCGTAGCCGGGCCGTCGAGCGTCTACATCTGTAACGAGTGCATCAAGCTGTGC
>JAUVBS010000145.1 GCA_030591105.1 bacterium
AATCCCTCACCTATCGCCAAATACTTGTTGACTTTTACCCATATTGGTGTATAGTGGCTTAATACTTAAAGAATGCCCCATTATTTCAACGGCACCCTTACCCCACGCCGCGAGTGGCTGTGCGCTGCGGAACGATACACCGCCGTCGATGTCCTTCACGTCGAACACCACGCCGTTACCGCCGGCGGCGACGAACGCGTCGATACGCTCGAAAGCGGCACCGTAGCCGCAGAGCGCACCGGTGAGGTAGATGCCACGCAGGTTGCGCCCGGCCACGGCCGGTATGGTGGCTTGCGGGTAGTCTTGCTGAGCCAAACACGGTATGAGCAGCTTCTGGCCGGGATGAAGCAGGTTGGTGGTCAGATCGTTCTCGCGGCGGATGGCACCGAGCAGGTCTTCTTGTCCATAGTAGCCGGACCGGGCACGGTAGTCGGCGGCGATTCGGTTGAGCGTGTCGCCCGACTGTACGATGTGGACCAGCGGCTCGGACTCGCGTTCGGACGAGGTGACCGGTACGACCGCGAGCGCCGGCCCGAGAGGTGGTAAGCCGTACAGAGCAAGGTCGGCGATCGCCAGTGACGGCCAGGCGGTGGCGACATCGGCGGTGACGATCGGACAAGCGATAACGGCAACGACGGTGATCAGCACTGCGCCCCGAGCGCATCGAGAGGTTGCATTCTGCAAGTTGCGGCCCGTCCTCGATTGCAACAAGTGACGTTTTTCCAGCAGTTTCTGCGCGCTACGTCAGCGGCTGCAAGCGATGGGCCCCACCTTACTTCGGCCCTCCGAATAGAGTCGTACCCGGACGGTTACTACCTCTGCCGGTACGGTGTTGAGCGGAAGCACTGCAGACGGATCGGGCCACCACTGACGACCGCCGCACATCCGCCGCAACGACCGGTCGCTGAGATTTTCGTTGTGCTCGGGGACAGGTTCTGGAGAATGGAGCCACTGGAGTCGATCCGACAGGAGACGTCATGGACATTCGCTACTGGGATCCGCTGGGCCGGGGACTCGAAGGCATGAAGGAGATCCTCATGCGCCCGGTCGACCTTGGTAAGTGGTTTGCGCTGGGGTTCACCGCCTGGCTGGCCAATCTGATCAACGGCTGGGGCGGCGGCGGTTCGGGCGCTAGCTGGCGCGGTTATCTCGACAGCGATGAGTTGCAGGGCGTCGTGATCGGCACCACCGATCGCGTCGAGGACCTGCTCACCAACAGCATCGAGTTCGCGTTCGTCGGCGTGGCCTTGTTCGTGGCGCTCGGGCTCGTCGTTCTGTTCCTGTGGCTCAGTTCACGCGGTCAGTTCGTGTACCTCGATAACGTCGTCCACAATCGTTCGCGAGTTACCGAACCGTGGAACCGTCTCGCCGGCCTCGCCGATTCGCTCTTCCGTTGGCGTCTACTGTTCGCGGTGGCGATTTTCCTGGCTTTCGGCATGTTGGCCGCGACGGCCGCTCTGCTCGCGATCACCTTGGGCTTCGACGGCTGGGGCCGCGGGTTCTCGATCCTCGGTTACATGGTGCTCGGTAGTGTCACACTGATGGCGACGATCGTCGTGGCCTATGTCCAGTTCTTCCTCAGCCACTTCGTGGTGCCGTTGATGTACAAGCACGACGAGAGCGCCACGGCCGCCTGGCGACGCTTCCTGGACCAGTTGACGGCGCAGCCGTGGCCGTTCGTTCTGGTCGGGCTGTTCTTCCTGCTGATCACCTTGATCGTGGGCGCGGTGATCACGGTGCTGGGTCTGGCCACCTGTTGCGTCGGTTTCATCGTGCTGGGTATGCCCTACCTAGGTGCAGTGTTGCTGCTGCCGGTGACGACGACGCTGCGCCTGTTCGATCTGCAGTGGCTGGCTCAGTTCGGACCCGATTTCGACGCGTTGGCGACCACCTCGCCCGTGACGCAAGATTAGCCGATCGCGCGCTACTGATCAGTTCGCGATACGGTAGCAGATGATCTCCAGATCCGACGCCGGTTGGTCCTCGTCGGCATCTTCGTCGGCATCCTCGCCACCGCCGCCGAACATCGAACGCCGCGCCTGCCGGTACCCCTTGACCAGAAGCGCCCGGTCGGGTGCCGTGAAGAACAGCTTGTCTTCTTTCGCGTCGCCCTCACAACGGAAGGCGACCTGGCGAACTAGCTGTCCCTGGGGATCGAACACGTCGTAGGTCAACATGACACCGTCTGGCTGTTCGCGACCGCTGCGGCCGTGCCGGACCCAGAGATACCCCGCGTCATCGACATGCAGGCTCGCGATGGCCGGATCGTGGTCCTCGATCTGGGTGTCGAGTTGCACGCGCCGGCCGTTGATCATGGCGACCACCCCGGTGGCAACATCGTCCTTCTCCTGCTGGGTGCGACGATAGGGATCGAACTCGCGCTCGATCACCAGCTCGCGCTCGCCGTCGGATGCGTAGACTTCGATCCGGTAGCGATCCCGCACCGGCGCGGTGTAGACGCGGCCGTCAGGACCGAGCGCCCAGCCTTCGGCGTCGACGAAGTAGTTGTCCTTCTCGATGAATTCGTGGCGGCCGAAATCGACCTCGCGCGATCGCTCGAGGTAACGAACTTGCTCGCTACCGTCGTCAGCGAGCAGCGCCAGGTATCCGGTCCGGGTCATCGTTCCGTCGCCCGGCGTCATTTTGTTGCCCGAACAGACGATACGTCCTTCTCGACAGCGGACGGCCTGGATACCGGCAAATCCGCCCTCGGTCCGATCGCCGCCCGGCGTGAACGATCCGGCCGGCGTATCGTCCAGGTCGATCTTGACGACCTTACCGGGAAACCGCTGGTAGATGCCGAGGGTCCCGTCGGGCAAGAAGGTCAGCCCGCTCGGGCGGCGCACCTCGCCGGGCCCATCGCCCTCGCGGCTGAGCGTGTGCACGAACGCGCCGTCGGGGGTAAATACGCTGACTTCGCAGAGCTGGCTGTCCAGGACATAGAGATTGAGCAACTGGTCACCGATCACATCGCCGATGGCGCCGAACATGACCTCCTCGTCATCCTCACCGCCGGCGCGCCACAGCTCCTCGAGGGCGATCGTTTGTACTCCTGACGCCACGGCAGCTGGGTTCGCAACGTGAACGACGCCGTCCTTGACGACGGCCGGATCGGCAACGGCCAGACCGGCCGCGCCGATGAGCCAAACTCCCATCACCAGAAAGATCGCAGATGTTCGTCGAATGTCAGACCGCTGCGGACCAGTAGCACACGATGGCATGGCAACCTTCCTTGGGTAGAATCGACCACGGGCAACGGACCACGGACAACGGACCACGGGTATGGGCCCGCGGGCAGGAAACAGCGGTCAGCGCCGCGAGTTCCCGCACCGGCGTGGCCGCGGTTTCCCGCATCTGGCCGCGCATTCGACCACGCTATCTGATATAATCATCGCGAGACGATGATAAGACAAGATCGCGCCCGGACGATCGATCCCGGCGGCGCGTAGCCTTGTGCCCGTTTGTTTTAACCTGAGGTCCGACCATGCAACGAACTACCGCGTGTGTGCTGAGCCTGCTGCTGGCGCTGTCTGGTGCGGCGATGGCGACAACCTCCCCCGACGGCTCGCTACCGCCGTCGTCGATGACCGTCGCACCCGGTACGACGTTCACCGACCTCGCGCCGGCGCCGAACTCCGTACGGGACGGCCTGAACCTCGATCCCGGCGAGGCGCCGGAGGGCGACTATCTGGGCGCAGCGATCTTTACGCGCGATGGGCAACGCGTCCTGCTGACCAACCGCTTGACCGATAACGTGACGGTCTATGACGCCGAGGGGAATACGCTGACCGCTGACATCGACGTGGGGACCTACCCCGGCGCCATTGCGGTCTCCGACGATTACGCCGTGGTCGCGTGCGCCTTCAGCGACGAGGTCTGGATCATCGACTTGACCGACTACAGCGTCGCTGCGGTCCTACCCAGCGGCGAGCAACCGTGGGTCGTACGGATCTCTCCCGACGGCACGCGGGCCTACGTGGCGTGCGATATCGGCGACGTCTGCGAGGTCTACGATCTGACGACGCTGACCCACGTGTTGACGATCACGGATTTCCCGGTCTCGTTGGTGTCGTTCACTTTTGGCTCGGAGAACGGCCGTAACGCGGTAACTTTCACGAACTTCGAGGTAACACCGGACGGTCAGTACCTGATGGTTGGCAACCGCGACACGAGCGTGTTGTTCTTCGACCACACGACCGGCGCGGTGGCCGAAACCGTCGGTGGGATCGTCAACTGTCCGACGGTCGGACTCTCGGGCGATGGTAACGTCGCCGTCGCCCTCGGCGCGGGCAATCCGGCCCGGGCCTGGCGCATCGACCTGGCCACCTTCGCTGTGACCGGCGCCGTGACGATCGACGGGTACTCGCTTTCCACCTACGCCGTCGGGGTCGATCAGACCGGTACGAAGGCGTTCCTCGGGATCAGCGGCAACTCCAGCGCCATCGTCCGGTTCGATACCGCGAGCCACCGGATACTGACCGCTACCTACACGCCGTTCGGCATCGGGACGAGCCCCGATCACGAACTGGCCCTCGGCATCCAGTACCGCTGGTCGGTCGTCAACTTTGCCACCGAACAGGTCATCGGGCAACTGCAGGGGATCAGCCTCGACCGCGGGGTCGTTTCGCCAGTCGGCACGCGGGCGGCCTCCTTCAGCCCCGTCCGTTCGGAACTGCTCCACTGGCACGACTACAGCAATCCGAACTCACCACAGTTGATCGCCAGCACGCCGGCCGGTCTCGACCCCGAAGGCGACGGTCCCCGCCGCGTGGCCATCGCCCCCGACCACAGCCGCCTCCTGGTCACCAACGTGATATCGGGCAACCTGACCTGCATCGATCCGGCCACGGCCGAAATCGTGGCGATCCTGCCCATGGGCGACCGGGTCCAGGACGTCGCGATCACCTCTGATTCGCGCTGGGCCGTGGTCTGTGGCTTCAACTCGCACTCGGTATTCATCGTCGACCTCACGTCCGATACGGTGGTGGCCGAAGTACCCGCCGGGGTGCGGGCCGGTGTCGTCTCGCTGGCGCCGGACGACAGCCGTGCCTACGTCGGCAATATCCAGGGCAACACAGTATCGGTGATCGCGCTCGACGGCGCCGACAGTGAAGAAATCGCCGAGGTATGGTGTGGCGTGATCGGCGTGGTCTGGGCAACGTACGGGGTCAGCAGCGGCGTGGTCTGCAGCCCGACCGGCGAGTACGTCTTGATCGCGGCGTCGTTCGACGACCAGGTCAAAGTGCTCGACACGGCAACCAACACCATCGTCGCTTCGCTGCCGGTGCCCGACTTTCCGCTCCAGATCGCGTTCGACCGCGACGGGGCCTACGCCACGGTGACCAACTACTTCTCCAACGACTACACCGTGATCGAAGTCGACGGCGCCAACTCCTCGGTCGTCGGCACTTTTGCCGCCGGTAGCCGACCGCTGCGCACCGCATACCGCCACGCCGACGGCGCCGATTTGCTGGGCATCGCCCACTACGACAGCAAGAACTTCGTGAGCGTCGACCCGCAGAGCGGCCAGCAGATCGAGAGCTGGTCGTATGCCGCCTACGGCAACCTGGTGCAGGCAGAGTTCGGCAGCGGCGGTGAGCCGATCGCCCTGACCGCCGCCTCCGGCAGCGAACCAGCCATGGTGCACTTCGCGGATAATCACTTCGCGCTGCCAGCCAACCCGGCGAGCTTCGGCGTCAGCGACGATCGTCTGCTGTGGGCCGTGGCCATGCCCGGGCCGGACTACGTCTCGTTGTTCCAGTGGGCGACCACCGGCGCGCCGGAAATCGTGAACGTCCCGTTGTCGGGCCCGGGAAGATTGACCTTCCCTAGCCCTAATCCCACCAGCGGCACAACCCGCATCGGCTTCGTGTTGAACCGGAGTGCCGACGCCGCGCTGGCGGTCTACGATCTGCGCGGCCGCAAGGTGGCCGACCTGGCGGCCGGCTCGTTCGGAGCCGGTGGCCACCACGCCTTCTGGGACGGCCGCGACAGCGGCGGACGCCTGTTGCCGGCCGGCACCTACTGCGTGG
>JAUVBS010000098.1 GCA_030591105.1 bacterium
TAGTCGGGGTCCTGACCGTGCACCGGAACGCTGGCCCAGTGCCAGGCCTGCCGGGTCAACGAGATGATGTCGGAGGAGTCGATCCCCTCGAAATCCTCCACGAAGGCCTCACCGCGCGTGTTGGGGTTCGGCAGCGAGACCGCTACTTCGCCGTTGATCGTGAGCGTGCTCTCCTTCTCGGTATTGACCCTGCTCAGAAAGTTGGCCACGTGGGTCAGAAAATACGGTTTGAAAGTGTGCTGAAGACCGAAGTTGCCGACGACGGCGCGGCTCGGCTCCTCGCCCAGCTTCGCCTTGTGGCCGATGATCGAGTTGGACTTGTACAACCAGGTCGAGAACATATTGCTCTGCGGACCGAGGTCGTAACCAAGACTCATACCGATCAAGTTGCTCTTGCCGCCGCCGAAGAACGGCGAGTACTGGTAGTCGACGGAGATCCGGCTGTCGGCGCTCAGATTCGCCGCATCGCCTTTGAGGGTGATCTGGCCGAATGTATAGTCGATCTCGTAATCGACGCCGCGGGTCAGCGCTCTGCCGTCCAGTTGAACCGTTTCGGACCCTTCCTCGATATTGCTCACGCCCAGATTGAACGAACTGGTGGCCGCAGCATGCGTCGCCACCAGCTTGAACCTGCCGTACTGGTTGTAGAAGTTGGGATTGGTGTTGGAGTCGTAGATCTCCGGCGTCAGGTTACCCGGTGCCGAGAGAAACGATTCATCCCAGACGAAAGCGCTGGTATCGGCGTAGGCTTCGTATTGCAACCGGTTGGCATTGAACGGCTCGGGAAAGTCGAGGGGGAACAGCAACAGGCCGCTCTGCAGATTGAAGATGTAGGGATTCTGCTTGTCGACGAGACCGTCGTGGCCCGGATTGCCCTGGGTGTCGGTCGCGTCGAGCCCCAACAGCCGGATAAACAGCAGAGCGCCCGCGTCGGCATAGTCCTGCTCTGGGTGCACGTCGGGCTCGTTTCGCTCGATACGCAGATTGAAACTCGCCGGGTCGATGTTCGCGCCGCCGAGCGAGTAGATATTGCGCATCACGTACTGGAAGGTATACGGCTCCGCCTGATCGGGTTTGAGCAACTTCATGCGGTAGTGCAACACGCCGCCGATATCGACGCGCTGGTCTTCGTCCGTTCCCGGCCGGTCGCCCACCTGAAAGACGAGGTTGCCGTCCTGATCGACCACGTTGTAGACCACGGCCAGGATATCGGTGCGTTGCATTTCGTTGCGGATGTCGAGCGCGATGGGCCGATTGTCGGCGTCGAGCAGCAGCGTGAACTCCTGCGCCCGCCAGAACTGGCCGGTCAAGTAGTCGCCCTCGGTCGCCCAGCTCAGATCCCACACGCCGGTCGTATCGGCGATGGCCGCCACGTTTTCGATATCCTCGGGTCCCGGCTGAATCGCACCCATGAAACGGTAGAGCTGGATCGTACCCGGATCGATGACCAGATCGCTGCTACGCCCCGGCAAATCCGGGTGCTGCCAGTACGGCACACCGAGGCCCACCCCCGGATCGGCCCACTGCGGCAGATCGAGCCGGAAGAAGCGGTTGTTCAAGTAACGCCACGACTCGATGACGTGCTCGGTCTCCGAGCCGCCTCTGGCGTTGAACGACTTGGACGACGACTCCGCCTTCTGCTTGCTGGCGACCAGGGTGAATTCGGTTCGCCCCACCTGGCCGGTGACCTTGATACCGAACAGTCCGCCGCGGCTGGAACTGTAGCCGAGCAGCTGGCCGCCGGGTAGCGTCAGGCCCACGTCGCCGGTCTCGATGGCCTGGATGACCTCGTCCTCGTCGCCGCGATACGCCAGCTTGATCTTGGTCGCGTCGGGTCCGATGATCGCGCTGTTGTGATCGACTTCGATGATGATTTTTTCGCCGATGGTTCCCGACAGGTTGATCTGCAGTTCTTGCTCCATGTCGAGAGTCGGGAACAGCGACTGGCTCTGCACACGCTCGGTCGGGATGAAGTTGCTGCTGATCGAACTCTCGCCCGAGATGGCGATGCGTTCGCGGCCGGAGATCTTGATCTGGGTCTTCTCGCCGCGCCCGATGATTTTCTCGAGGGTGCGTGGTAGCTTGATCGGAATGGTCAGATTCAACAGCCCGCCATCCTGACCGGTCCTACCCCGGCCAGCAACGTCGAGGCCGTCTTGCACCACCACGACCTGCGCGATCGCCGCGGTGCGCTGCATCGCCGCACTCAGGTCGTCGACGAAAAGGTCGACCTCCGCCGCTGCCACTGGTCGAGGCGGGTAATAGACGAAGCCGCCGGGCAGACGCCGCGGATTCTGGAACAGGAAAAAGTATTCGGGGTATCTGAACACCGTATAGAGGCCGAGGTCTCCGTTCTGCTCGGCGACCGTGACCTCGCGCTTCAGGTCGACGTGGATCGCCTCGAGCATCGCCGCGCGCATGGCCGTGCCGAGATCCGGTCCGCCACTGTCGATGAGCGGGTCGAAGCCTTGCGCGAGCAGACTGCGCCGCAGCAGTTGGCGCTCGACGCCGAGCAGACGCGGATCATCGGTGGCCCGGACCACCGGATCGAAGCCAGGCAATAGCGGACCGTAGTCGGGGTCGGCTACCGCGCTACCGGCGAATGTCAGCAGGACCAGCAGCACGGCCGTCGCCGACACGCGCCGGCCCGCCGCGACCGCGAATGCGGTAGCGCGGTGAGAGGTGGCGCGGCTGCGGATCCTCTGTCTCAACCCTCGACACTCCTGGTGGTTCGGCTACACTGTTGCGAAAGTCCGGCCAGCGGGCCGTCCACGATATAGGTCAGGCTGCCCCCGCTTCTGGTCGACCACCAGGACGACGAACCGAAGGCCTGGTACCGAGCCAGGCCGCCAGGCGAGGGGCGCCACCCCGGTCCAGTCCGGCCGTCGCTTGCAGCCGGGTGCTAACGCGGGGCGTCGCGCAGCGGAAATTCGCGTTCGGAGGCAGGGGCACGGACAGCCCGGAGTGATCGATGTACTTGATCTACAGACACTTGCTGAGATCGGCCGCGGGCCCGTTCGCCTTCGGCTTCTTCGTGATCACATTTCTGTTGATGATCGACATCCTCTACAAGTACATCGATCTTTTCGTGAGCAAGGGGGTACCCTTTACGATCGCTACCAAGGTCCTGGCCCTCAGCCTCGGCCACACATTTGCATTATCCGTGCCGATGGCCGTACTCATTGCGATCCTGATGTCCGTCGGACAACTCGCTGCGGATCATGAGATTACCGCCATGAAGGCGAGCGGCATCAGCCTGTGGGCCGTGCTGGCCCCGCTGCTGCTTGGCGCCGGCGGCATCGCTCTCGGTTTGACCGCCTACAACCACTTTGTATTCCCGGAATCGAACCACACGCTGGCAAACTTGCTCTACGACATAGGCCGCAAGAAACCGATGCTCGAGATCCGCGAACAGATGTTCACCGACCTGAGCGATCGCATGACTATCTTCGTCAAGAGCAAGGACGATCTGACCGGACGCATCGAGGACGTGACCATTTTCGAGAAGAAAGAACCGAGCGATCCCTCGCCACGCTTGACCACAGCAGCCTGGGGCCGGATCATCGCCGAACATGAGGCCGACGCGATGTTGATCGAACTGCACGACGGCGAGATTCACGAGGTGCCCGACACGGACGAACCGCTGAAATACCAGATCGTCCGCTTCCGCCAACACGACCTCTACCTGACCGAGATGGAACGCGATTTCCGGGAGTCGGACCGCAAGGCACGCAGCGACCGCGAGATGAACTTGACCGATCTATGGCACGCTGCCGCCGCAGAGCAGGTGAAGCAGGACAAGGTGGCAGCGAGGGTCGCTGAAATCGGCGGTAAAGTGGTAGACGCACAGTGGCAGCTGCTCGATCCGAGCACGCGCGCTCAGGCGGTCGGCATCGCGCGGGGTCAGCACATCGCCCACAACGAAGCGTACCGCGCGAAGAAGATCAAGGCCACGCGGCGGAAGGTCGAGATGGCCGCCGATCAAATGAGGTACCAGGAGAAAATCCGCGACAGTTACCGGGTGCGGGAGAACCGCTATCTGGTGGAGTTCCACAAGAAATTCGCAATACCATTTGCCTGCGTCGTTTTCGCACTACTCGGCGTCCCGATGGCCGTCACCACCTCGCGTAGTGGTAAGGGTGTCTCCGTGAGCATGGCGCTGGCAGTCTACCTGATTTACTACCTGTTCTTGGTCGGCGGGGAAAAGTTCGCCGACCGCGGCAAACTCGACCCTGCGTTGGCCATGTGGATGGCCAATCTCGTCCTGGTTGCGATCGGGATCCCGATCTTCTGGCGGACATTGCGCGAGGGCAGGTTATTCTCGTTCACACTGAGGCCGCCGCGCCCCAGGGACCAAGCTGGGCAGACACCGCGATGAGCCTTGTCCATCGCATGATGCTCGGCACGTTTTTGCGTCACCTCGGCTCTACCCTCGTCGGTGCCCTGATCCTGTTTACACTGGTCGATCTGTTCGACCACATTGGCAGCCTGCTCGACAACGACGCCAGCTTATCGATGATTTTGCGCTACTACCTCTACAAGGCGGCCTGGATCATCGACACGGTGCTACCGCTGGCGATGCTGATGGCGACCCTCTTTACCGTCGGCAGCATGGCCCGCTACCTCGAATTGACCGCCCTGTTCGCCGCCGGCATGAGTCTCATACAGGTGACCCGCCCGCTACTGATCGCCTCGCTGCTGACCGCGGTACTTTCGTTCGCGTGGCGTGAATTCGTGCTCCCGGCGGCAAACGTCAACCGTTCCCGAGTATGGGAAGTCGAGATCCACAATAGACCCGACACGGCGCGTCCCACACGCGACATTGCTCTGATCGGCGCAGACCGCCGTCTCTATTTCGCTCGTAAATACGACCCCACTTCCGGCGTAGTCACAGATCTGAAGATCCTCGCCACGGAGGGTCCGCGAGTCGTCGAACGTATCGACGCGCGGCGAGCCGAATGGGACGGCGAGCACTGGATTCTGCAGGACGGCACTCACCGCGTTTTCGAACAGGAGACCGAGGTGATCTCCAACTTCACGCGCCTGACCGTCACCGACCTCGCGATTACCCCCGATATCCTCTACAGCGAGCGTGTGAGCCAGGAGGACATGAACATCCGTCAACTCCGGGTCTACAACCGTCTGATCCGCCAGACCGGCGGCGACCCGACGACCAGTAGTGTCGACATCCACTTCCTGATCGCCTTCCCTCTGGTCAACGTGATCGTGGTGTTCCTCGGCATCCTACTCGCTTCCGGCCCCCGCAAGACCACCGTTGCCTCTGGTTTCGGATTGACGGTATTGGTCAGTTTCGGCTACTACCTGTTCATGAACTTCGGGCGCGCCCTCGGTCACAACGGCGCGGTACCGCCAATCGTCGCGGCCTGGACGGGAAACGTCGTCTACACCGTCATCGGCTGGGTGATGTGGGCAAACGCACGTCGGTAACGCGTCGACTTCCATCGGCAGCCCCGGGCCGCTGCGCACACTCTCGATACGGATAGGGGTTTGAAACGAGTCCTAGACTCCTTGCCTCTGTAAGTCTAGATTCATACATTGATGTGGCGTCGTGCCGACACCGTTACGGCGGTGCGCTTACAAATAATTGCCGGCGTACCATCCACTCGCGGAGCGTGTGAGTCAGATGAAGAAATTCGGCGTGCTGTTGTTGATGGTCGTGTTGACTGCTTTAGTCCTGTTCGGTTGCAGCAAGGAGGACCGCAAGCCGTATTTCTCGCGCGTTGAAATCACGAGCGGGATATGCGGTGTCGCGCCGTTCTCGGCCGAGTTTCGCGGTATGGTCAGCAACGGCTGGGAGACCGGCGATCCGACCGGCGCCAATATGTGGCTCACCATGACCTGGGACTTCGGCGATGGTGCAACAGCCACGGGCACCGTTGTCTACCACGTCTATCAGGAGGCAGGGCTGTATCAAGTCATCGTGCGTGTGGTCGATGAAGACGGCGACGAAGCCCGGGTCGATACGACGATCACCGTCCGCGCCGATAGCCTGACGATCACCGCCATGAGCGATCCGCCCAGCGGTAGCACCCTGACCGCCGGCCGCGACACCGTTGCTTACAATCTGACCGCAGAGTCATGCCGTACCGATCCCAACGACGACGCCACCTACGGCGGTCTGCACTACACCTGGTCCATACCGGCCCGGTCGGACACCTGCATCAATACAACGGTAGCCCCTGCCGATACCATCATCGCTTCACCCTTCATCTTTCGCCACGGACGCGCTCCGCTCTTCACCTTCGCGACCGGCCTGAGCGATACTCAATCGGTATACCTGACCGTCGAGGACGTACCGGGTTCGATCGTACGACACGACACTCTCCAATTCATACTCACAGCACCGCCGACGCTTTATCTCTGGCTGGCGGTCGATATGGCGGAACAGAGTGAAGATCTTTCGGCCGACGGCATCCACGTGGCCGGTACCTTCAACGGCTGGGATGCGACCCAGAATCCCCTGTCCGACGACGACGGCGATCTGATCTACACCACCATTATCGAACTGGGTTACAACTCCTCCGCCCAGTTCCGCTTTGTCAATGGGACCGATTGGCTTGCCCTGCAGCAGCGAGAGACCATACCGTCGCAGTGCCGCGTCAACGACGGCAACGGCAACTGGGTCCGCGAAACACAGCTCGTCGATACCGACGTGTTCTACACCGCCGAGTTCGACAACTGCCCCCCGCATTGCTGGGAATGATACCGCTGCTTCAGCGGATAGCAGCTTGGAGAGCATCGACCATGTCGACCAGCTCCCAGGTGAAACCCTCTTCCTCACGACCGAAGTGTCCGTAAGCAGCCGTAGGCCGGAAGACCGGCCGGCGTAATTGCAGACGATCGATGATCCCCAGCGGAGTCAAATCGAACACCTGGCGTACTGCCTTGGTGATCTGGGTGTCGGGCACCTGTCCGGTACCGAAGCTGTCGACCATGACCGAGACCGGCTCGGCTACACCGATGGCATAAGCCACCTGGACCTGGCAACGCCGGGCCAAATCGGCGGCGACGATGTTCTTCGCCACGTGCCGCGCCGCGTACGACGCAGAGCGGTCGACTTTCGTCGCATCCTTACCGCTGAAACAGCCGCCGCCGTGAGCGGCACTGCCGCCATAGGTGTCGACGATGATCTTGCGCCCGGTCAGACCGCAATCTCCCAGTGGTCCACCAACCACGAAACGGCCGGTGGGGTTGATGTGCTGTTGATAACCGCTGTGA
>JAUVBS010000486.1 GCA_030591105.1 bacterium
CCGTGCGTGCGACACCGCGGCTCGACAGTCTCTGGCGTCGGGGGACGGTATTTCTCGGCAGCGAGCTGCCGATCATGTGCGGCGCTATGACCTGGATCAGCGACCCGGATCTGGTCTCGTTGATGTGTAATCTGGGTGCTTTTGGCGCCTTGGCAGCAGGTAACATGCCGCCGGAGCTGTGGGCGGACTACATCGATCAGACCCGTCAGAAAACCGATAAACCGTTTGCGGGTAATGTCATCACCATCGCGCCGAACTACCGGTCGCATCTCGATATTCTGTGCGAGAAGCAGGTCAGTCACATCATCTTCGCCGGTTCGATCCCCCGTCAGAGCGAGGTGCAGCAGGCCAACGAGAGCGGCGCCAAGACCGTCTGTTTCGCCAGCACCAAGAGTATCGCGCGACGGATGATCGGTTACGGCGCCGACGCACTGATCATCGAGGGCAGCGAGGCGGGCGGGCACATCGGCCACGTCTCGACCGTGGTGCTCTTGCAGGACATCCTCTACGAATTTGGCCAGCAGCTACCGATCTTCGTCGCCGGCGGGATCGCCACCGGTAAGATGATCGCCCACTTGACGCTCATGGGGGCTGCCGGCGCCCAGATGGGCACGCGCTTCGTCACCGCCGAGGAATGCAACACGCATCAGAAGTTCAAAGAGGTCTTCATCAGAGCCCGCTCGCGCGAGGCCATCGCCACGCCGCAGTACAGCAGCAAGCTACCGGTCGTCTCGGTGCGTGCCCTGAGGAATCGGGCCATGGCCGATTTCGGCAAGTTGCAACTCGATCTACTCGAGAAGCTGGCTGACGGTGCGATCACGCGCCCGGACGCCCAGTACGAGGTGGAGAAGTACTGGATCGGATCGCTGCGCGATGCGGCCGTCGACGGCGACGTCGAGGGCGGCTCGTTGATGGCCGGTCAGAGCGTCGGTCTCGTACACGAGATCAAACCGCTACGGGCGATCTTGGCAGAGCTGGTGGCCGAAGCCGATGCCGCCATCGGCGAGGTCACCGCCCATTTGGCCGATTGACGGGCGGGACCGACCGTCCACCTTGACCGACCGCCAGCCCCACCCGTTCACCTGGATCACCACCGATCGCGTCCGATTGTGTCCGATCGCACGCGGTGGCACGCCGTTTGATGGGATCGGAGTAACTTGGGTGAGAGCCCGGATTTACTGCGATTTTCAACACCATGGCTCTGGGGGTTGTGATCATGTTGCATCGTGCCACGTTGCTGCGCCCGTTCGGTGGAACACCGATTCTGTTGTTCGTAGTCGGCGCGCTGACGCTGACCGTGACGAGCGTCGCTTGGGCCGGCCATTCACGTGTCGAGGGAGAGGCGGTGATCGCGTCTGATGCCGAGAATCCTCAGGCCTACCTCACGGCCAGCGATTATGCGCTGCAGCGGGGCGATCCCGCCGGTGCGGCCGCGATCCTCGAACGGGGGCGCGCTTACGCTCACCCGTCGGCTGAATTACTGGTGGCGCTGGCGGACCTCTACGGCCAGCAGGGACGCCTGGCCGACGCCGAGGTGCTCCTGGTCGCGGCGGTCGCGGCCGATCCCGATTACACGCCGGCCTACGAGAAGTGTGCGGAGTTACAGTGGAAAGCCGGCCGCCGTACCGAGGCGATTGCGGCCCTCGAGCGCGCCGTCGCGGCCGACCCTCGTGCCATCTCGCCTTGCTGTCGCCTGGTGCACTGCTTGGCGGCCATGGGGCGTGCGCCGGAGGCCGAGCGGCGTTGCCGCGAGTTTCTAGCGCTCAATACCGAGAATTCCGATCTCTGGGTCGCGCTGGGCGAGGCCCAAGAAAGGCAAAACCGCTTTCAGGAGGCGTTCGCCAGTTACGGCCGGGCTTTGAGCATCGACGAACGCACGGCCGCTGCCTACAGCCGCCGTGGCCGACTCTTCTGCCTCTTCAAGCAGTACGAGCCGGCGGCTGTTGCGTGTCGCAAGGCTCTGGCCATCGACAACGAGGACCCGGTGGCCCACGCCTACCTGGGTATCGCCTGCGCTGAACTCGGTCGAGTCTGGGAAGCCCAGATGCACGCCGCCGTTGCCGAG
>JAUVBS010000046.1 GCA_030591105.1 bacterium
CTGCTGGACCTGGTGGAGCTGGAAGTACGGGAGCTGCTGGACCAGTACGAGTTCCCGGGCGACGACACGCCGATCATCCGTGGCAGCGCTTTGAAGGCGCTCGAGAGCGGTGATCCCGATAGCGAGGACGCCAAGTCGATATTCGAGCTTCTCGACGCTCTGGATAACTACATTCCGCTGCCGGAGCGTGAGCTGGACAAGCCGTTCCTGCTGCCGGTCGAGGACATCTTCTCGATCTCTGGTCGCGGTACGGTGGCTACCGGTCGTATCGAGCGTGGCATCATCAAGACCGGCGACAAGGTGGAGATCGTCGGTATCCGCGATACGCAGAACACGGTTTGTACCGGTGTGGAGATGTTCCGGAAGATCCTGGACGAGGGTCGAGCCGGTGACAACGTGGGTCTGCTGTTGCGCGGTACGAAGAAGGAAGACGTCGAACGTGGGATGGTGATCTGCAAGCCCGGTAGCGTGAATCCTCACACGAAGTTCGAGTGCGAGGTTTACATCTTGACGAAGGAGGAGGGCGGCCGTCACACGCCGTTCTTCACTGGCTACCGTCCTCAGTTCTTTTTCCGCACGACTGACGTGACCGGCAATGCGCATTTGCCCGAGGGTGTGGAGATGGTGATGCCGGGTGATAACATCAAGATGTCGGTGGATCTGATCACGCCGATCGCCATGGAAGAGGGATTGCGTTTCGCGATCCGCGAGGGCGGTCGGACGGTCGGTGCCGGTGTCGTGGCGAAGATCATCGAGTAACGGCGAATGGTGAGCAGGCGTCGGCGTCGGGCAAACTACGACCGCCGGCGAAGCTGGAGTAGCCATCGCGAAGGAGAATGACGTGGCTCGTCAGAAGATCAAGATCAGGTTGCGCGCCTACGAACCGTCGGTGCTCGACAGGTCCGCCGAAGTGATCGTTGCGACGGCGCTCAAGACCGGGGCCAAGGTGCGGGGACCGATTCCGTTGCCGACCAAGCGCTCGGTCTACACCGTGTTGCGCTCGCCCCACGTGGACAAGAAGTCGCGTGAGCAATTCGAGATGAGGATCCACAAGCGGTTGATCGAGATCGAGAACTCGACACCGCAGACCACCGAGTTCCTCAAGAAGCTGACCCTGCCGGCCAGCGTGGACGTGGAGATCAAGGTCTGACCGCGTGCGCGGCGCCGGAAGCAAGGGAGCATCGAGAATGATCGGAATGATCGGCAAAAAGCTCGGGATGACCCGCACTTTCCAGGAAGACGGCTCGAGCGTGCCCGTGACCGTAATCGAAGTCGGACCGTGCGTGGTGACCCAGGTCAAGTCGCATAAGAGCGATGGCTACGACGCAATCCAGCTCGGTTTCGGCCAGAAGAAGGCCAAGAATACGCCGCTGCCGATGCAGGGGCACTTCCGCCAAGCCCAGACCACGCCGCTGAGCGTGGTGCGTGAGGTCAGGCTCGACGCCCCCGCCGAAGTGGAGCGGGGCGATACGCTCGATGTGTCGGTGTTTACCGACACGGCGCGGGTCGACGTGACCGGTACGACCAAGGGCCGGGGTTTCAGCGGCACGATCAAGCGGCACGGTCAGCACCGCGGACCGGCGTCGCACGGCAGCAAGAACGTGCGCATGGCCGGCTCCATCGGCCAGCACACTTTCCCGGGCCACGTGATCAAGGGCAAAGCGATGCCGGGTCAGTACGGCAACAAGCGTGAGACCAAGAAGAACCTAGAGGTAATGGCCGTCGACCAGGAACGGAATCTATTGCTGGTCAAAGGTAGTGTGCCGGGACACCGGAACGGGATCGTCTTCGTCCGAACCAGCCGTTAGCGGCGGCCGGGCGGGAAGCGAAAGTCACGAGGTAAGTGATGGCATCGGCAAACCTTTTCAACGGCGAGGGCAAGGCCAAGGGCAGTGTGGATCTTCCCGACGCCCTCTTCGGCCAACCGGTGCACCGGCAGGCGCTCTACGAGGCCGTGCGGAGCTACCTGGCCAACCAACGCCAGGGGACGCACGACACCCAGACGCGCGCCGAGGTGAATTACACCAAGTCGAAACTGTACCGCCAGAAAGGCACTGGCCGCGCCCGCGCCGGCAGCGCCGGTAGCCCGGTGCGTGTGGGTGGCGGCAGGGCGTTCGGCCCGCACCCGCGCGATTACAGTTACCGGCTGCCGCGCAAGATCCGACGCCTCGCCTTGGCGTCAGCGCTGAGCGATCGAGCCAGCAGCGAGCGGGTCAACGTGATCGAGGACGTAGCGCTCGACGCACCCAAGACCGCGACGATGGCCGCCCTGCTCGCCGCCATGCAACTGGAGGGGCGCCACACGCTGTTCGTGCTTCCTCGAGAGGCGGACGTGCTTTACAAATCGCTGCGCAATCTCAAGGGCGTGCGCGTGTTGCGCAGCCACGAACTGAACGCTTACACGGTGTTGTGGGCCGATAATCTGGTCTTCACCGAGCAGGCGCTCAGTGGCGCAGAGGAGGTGTTCGGGTCATGAAGGATTTGAGCAAGGTCGTGCGCCGGCCGCTGGTCACCGAGAAGGGGGCCGATCTACGCGAGAAGTACAACCAGTACCTGTTCGAGGTCGATACGTCGGCCAACAAACACGAGATCAGGCGGGCTATCGAGCACTTCTTCGGTGTCAAGGTTCTTGCGGTCCGTACGCAGCACTACCGCGGCAAGGTGAAGCGTCTCGGACGCTTCGAGGGTAAGCGGGCCGACTGGAAGAAGGCGATCGTGACCCTGGCCGAGGGCGACTCGATCGATCTGTTCGAGAGCGTCTAGTGTCCCGGGCCAAGACACTGAGCCCGGCTATAAGTATAGCCGCGTAGCGGCTGCAAAGCGGTCCCAGGCGCCCGCGGTGGCGCAACAGGGGAGTTACCGACGATGGCAATCAGAAAACTCAAGCCAGTGACGCCGACTCAGCGGTTCCGGACGGTGGCCGATTTCGAAGAGATCACCACCAGCGAGCCGGAGAAGTCGCTGCTCGAGCCGCTGTCCAAGAAGGGCGGCCGCAATAACACCGGCCGGATCACGGTCCGCCGGCGGGGTGGCGGGCACAAGCGTCGCTACCGCAAGATCGACTTCAAGCGTAACAAGCAGGAGATTCCGGCGAAGGTCCACAGCATCGAGTACGACCCGAACCGGAGCGCCCGCATCGCGCTGTTGTTCTATGCGGACGGCGAGAAGCGCTACATCATCTGGCCCAAGGGATTGAAGGTCGGCGACGAGGTCCTCGCCGGGCCCGCCGTGCCGTTCAACACCGGCAATACGCTGCCGCTGCACGCGATCCCGTTGGGCACGTTGGTGCACAACGTGGAGCTGAATATCGGCAAGGGCGGCCAGATGGCGCGTAGCGCCGGCGCCTACGCCCAGGTGATGGCGAAGGAGGGCGAGCGCGTTACCCTGCGTCTGCCGAGCGGTGAGGTACGGATGGTTCACAAGAACTGCCGGGCGACGATAGGCGAGGTCGGCAATGCCGAGCACGAGAATGTCGTCAGCGGCAAGGCGGGACGCTCGCGCTGGTTGGGCAAGCGTCCGAAGGTGCGCGGTGTCGCGATGAACCCCGTCGACCATCCGCACGGCGGCGGCGAGGGCCGCACGTCGGGCGGCCGGCACCCCTGCACACCGTGGGGCATGCCGACCAAGGGGTACAAGACCCGCAAGCGGAAGCCGTCGGACGCCTTCATCGTGCGCCGGCGCAAGATCAAGAAGAAGTAAGTCTGCGGCGGCGGGTGATCCGCAGTCGCGCACAGCAGACCCGTACGGAGGATTGGGCAGGCATGGCGAGATCGATCAAAAAAGGTCCGTTCGTCGATGAGCACCTGATCAGGAAAATCGAGAGCATGAACAACAAGGGCGAGAAAAGGGTCATCAAGACCTGGTCGCGCCGTTCGACGATCGTGCCGGATTTACTGGGTCACACCATCGCTGTTCACAACGGCAAGCAGTTCGTGCCGGTGTACGTACAGGAGAACATGGTGGGGCACAAGTTGGGTGAATTTGCACCGACGCGGACTTACCGGGGCCACACGAGCAAGAACAAGAAGAAGTAGATAGCTGGGAGGCTATGGAGATGGAGGCACGGGCCATTTCCCGTTACATCCGGATTTCGCCGCGCAAGGCGCGGCTCGTCGCAAATCTGGTGCGGGGTAAAAGCGTCGAGGAGGCTCTGGCCATCCTGGCGCTGACGCCGAAGAAAGCGTCACCGATCCTGCGCAAGACGATTCTGAGCGCGGCGGCGAACGTCCGGCATAATAGCGATGAGGCGATCGAGGCGGAAGACGCCGCACTGTTCGTCAAAGATATCTGGATCGACGAAGGCCCCTCGCTCAAGCGGATCCGTCCGCGCGCGCAGGGCCGGGCTTTCCGCATCATCAAGCGGACGAGCCATTTCAAGGTCATCGTCAGCGCCGAATAGGCGGCCGTGACCGCGCGACGGCGAAGCTGGTAGTGCAGCCCAACGCCTGCGGCGACAAGGTGCCGGGGGCGAAGGAAGGAAGACCATGGGTCAGAAAACGCATCCGATCGGATTCCGGCTCGGAATCGTCAAGGACTGGAACTCGACTTGGTTCACCGAGAAGCACTACGCGGACTGGTTGAACGAAGATCTGCTGCTGCGCAAGTACATCATGGCGCGCGTCGGCAGCGCCGGAATCGCTTCGATCAAGATCAAGCGCTTCCGCGAGAAGGTGAACGTCATCGTCGCCACCAGCCGGCCCGGTGTCGTGATCGGTCGCAAGGGCGCCAAGGCCGACTCGCTGCGCGCTGAGCTGCAGAAGATGATCAGCAAGAACGTCAAGCTCGACATTGAAGAGGTCAAGAAGCCCGAGTTATGCGCGCCGTTGGTGGCCGAGCACATCGCCGTCCAGCTGGCCAGCCGGGTCTCCTTTCGCCGGGCCATGAAGAAGGCGATCGCCACGGCGATGCGCATGGGGGCGAAGGGGATTCGTATCCGCTGCGCCGGCCGCCTCGGTGGTTCCGAGATGGCCCGGGTCGAGTCCTACGCGGACGGCAGTGTGCCACTGCACACGCTGCGGGCGGACATCGACTACGGGACCGCGACCGGTCGGAGTCAGTACGGTGCGATCGGAGTGAAGGTCTGGATCTGTAAGGGGGAAGTCTTCCCCAGCGATTTCAAGGAGCAGTTGCGCTCCCAAGTGGTCAAGGAACGCAACTAGCGGCGCTGGCGCGCCGTACCGCCCCGGCGGGGGCCGCCAAGCGAGAGGAATACGAGTCATGTTGATGCCGAAGCGCACCAAGTTCAGAAAGATGCACAAAGGCCGGCGGCGGGGCCAGGCCAGCCGCGGCACCAAGGTGGCCTTTGGGGACTATGGGTTGCAGGCGATGGACGCCGGTTGGCTGAAGAGCCGCCAGATCGAGGCGGCCCGGGTGGCCATCACGCGCCGGATGAAACGTCTGGGCAAGGTCTGGATCCGGGTGTTCCCGGACAAACCGATCACGCTCAAGCCGGCCGAGACTCGTATGGGCAAGGGCAAGGGCGCCCCTGAGTACTGGGTGGCGGTAGTCAAGCCCGGTCGCATCATCTACGAGATCAACGGTGTCAGTCCCGAACTGGCCAAAGAGGCGCTGCGCCTCGGTGCGGCCAAGCTGCCGTTCCGCACGCGCATCGTCAGCCGTCAGGGAGAGTAGGGCATGAAGAAAGCACACGATCTGCGCGACCTGCCGCTCGAGGAGCTCGAAAGTCTCGTGCAGGAAAAAGCGGAGGAGCTGATGAATCTACGGATCCAGCTCAGAACGCATCAGCTGGACAACGCGCTGCAGGTGCGCGAGATGCGCCGCGAGGTCGCGATCATCAATACGGTGATGACTGAGAAGAAGAAGGCCCAGACCTAGGGCGTGGCAATCCTCCCGGCGAGGAGCCGGGACCGGGGAGAAGCAATGAACGCCAACGTGGACAGAAACTTGCGCGCGGTACGGATCGGCCAGGTCGTCTCCGACAAGATGGACAAGACCGTTGTCGTGAAGATCAGCCACCGATTTCCGCACCCGCTGTACAAGCGGATTATCACCCGTTCGACGAAGCTCGTCGTCCACGACGCGGAAAACGAGTGCAATATCGGCGACGTGGTGAAGGTGATGGCGACCCGTCCTTATTCCAAGACCAAGCGCTGGCGGGTCGCGGAAATTCTGGAACGGGCGAAGTAAGCCCGGAGGGACCGAAAGATGATTCAGGAATATACGAGGCTCAACATCGCGGACAACTCGGGCGCCAAAGTCGCCCAGTGTATCCGCATTCTGGGTGGCACGCGGCGCCGCTACGCCCGGGTCGGTGACGTGATCGTTGCCTCGGTGAAGTCGGCGATCCCCAACGGCACCATCAAGAAGGGCCAGGTGGTCAAGTGTGTCGTCGTGCGTACCCGGAAAGAGATCGGGCGCAAAGACGGTTCCCACATCCGTTTCAGCGAGAACGCCGCGGTGATTCTCGACGAGGACGGCAAGGAGCCGGTCGGCACCCGCATCTTCGGACCGGTGGCCCGGGAGCTGCGCGATAAGAAGTTCATGAAGATCGTCTCGCTCGCGCCGGAGGTCCTGTGATGCGTATCAAGAAGAAGGACAAGGTCCGGATCATTGCCGGCAACGATCGGGGCAAGGAGGGCGAGGTCTTGAAGGTCTTTCCGCGGACCGGCCGGATCATCGTCGAGAAGGTGAACATGATCAAGCGCCACCAGCGGGCCTCGCAGAACAATCCCCAGGGCGGGATCATCGAGAAGGAAGGCCCCATCGATGCTTCGAATGTGATGTTGATTTGCCCGAACACCGGTAATACGACGCGGATTGGCAAAGATATTCTTTCGGACGGCAGCCGCGCTCGCGTGAGCAAGCGAAGCGGCGAGATGCTGTCCGACTAGCGTGTGGACGGAGGACGAGTTATGGCAGAGCAGATGACCCGCCTGCGGCAAAAATACCTCGATGAGGTAGCGCCGGCTCTGCAGGAGAAGTTCCAGTACGGAAGTTCCATGCAGATTCCCCGGCCGGTCAAGATCGTGCTGAACGTGGGGCTGGGTAAAGCGATCCAGAATCCCAAGCTTCTGGACAACGCCCTGGCCGATCTGGAGATCATCGCGGGGCAGAAAGCGGTCAAGACCCGCGCCAAGAAGAGCATCTCGAACTTCAAGCTGCGCACCGGCATGCCGATCGGCGCCCGCGTTACGCTACGCCGCGACCGTATGTGGGAGTTTCTGGACCGCTTCGTGAACGTCGCTTTACCCCGCTTGCGGGATTTCCGGGGCGTGTCGACACGTCTGAGCGGGAGCGGCGATTACACACTGGGTCTGAAGGACCAGTTGATGTTCCCGGAGATCGACTACGACAAAGTAGACGAGCCGAGGGGTATGAACGTGACCATCGGGACCACTGCCCGGAACGACGAGGAAGGGCGCGAGCTGCTGCGGCTGCTGGGTATGCCGTTCCGCCGCTCTTAGTTGGAGGAAGAGATTTGGCCAAGAAATCGTTGATCGCCAAGGCCAACCGGCCGCCCAAGTTCAAGGTTCGCGCTTACAGCCGTTGCCGCCGTTGCGGCCGGCCGCGGGCTTTTCTACGCAAGTTCGGCGTTTGCCGTATCTGCTTCCGTGAACTCGCCCTGCAGGGCGACATTCCCGGTGTAACCAAGGCGAGCTGGTAACCGGTACGAGGAGTCTCGAAAATGAGCATGACCGATCCCATCGCGGACATGTTGACCCGCATCCGCAACGGCACGCAAGCAGGCCACCGGAGGGTCGAGATACCCGCGTCGAACGAGAAGCGGGCCATCGCCCGAGTGTTGGTGGAGCAAGGCTACGTAGCCCGGTTCGAAGAGATCACCGAAGGCCCCCAGGGGGCGCTGCGTCTCTTCTTGAAGTACTACGACCGGGATGGCCAACGGACCGGGGTCATTGAGGGCATCCGCCGGATAAGCCGGCCCGGGCGCCGTGTTTTCGCAGGTAAAGCAGAAATCCCAAAGGTTTGTGGTGGTTACGGGATCAGTATCCTGTCCACGAACCTGGGCGTCTTGACGGGGCACCAGTGCCGGGCGCATGGCGTCGGCGGCGAAGTGCTCTGCGAAGTCTGGTAACGGCAGGCTCCGGAGGAAATGGACCCATGTCGCGTATAGGAAAGAATCCGATTCCGATCCCCTCTGGGGTGAAGATCGAGATCAAGGGCGATCAGTCGGTCGTCAAAGGGCCCAAGGGCGAGGTGCGTCAGCACATCCCGGTCGGGCTGAAAATCGAAGAGAAAGACGGTCAGCTCTTTGTGGAGCGACCCGATGAAACCAAGCCGATGAGGGCTTACCACGGTCTGGTCAGGGCGTTGATCGCCAACCAGGTCAAGGGTGTCACCGACGGTTTCGTCAAGTCGTTGCACATCGAGGGCGTCGGTTACCGTGCCAAGGTCAAGGGGAAGGTTCTCGATCTGCAGCTGCAGTTCAGCCATCCGGTCGAGTACGCGATTCCCGAGGGGATCACCATAACCTGTCCTGAACCGACACGGATCGACGTAACTGGCATCGACAAACAGAAGGTGGGCCAGGTGGCGGCCGAAATCCGCGCCTACCGTCCGCCCGAGCCGTACAAGGGCAAGGGGATCCGCTACGTCGGCGAGCACATTGTGCGCAAGGCCGGCAAGGCGGCCGGTAAGTAGCGCTGCCCGCGCGGAGGTCACAGAAAATGAGCGATTCGAGCAAAACCCGCAGGTCGGCCTGGTTGAAGCGCAAGCGGCGCGTCGCCAAGAAGATCAGTGGCACGGCCCAGCGGCCTCGGCTGACGGTCTTCCGCAGCCACCGGCATATCTATGCCCAGATCGTCGACGACGATCAAAGGCACACGCTGTTCTGTTGCGACAGCAATCACGCTGGCCAGGACGAGGTACCCGAGGGGCTCGACTGCAAGTGTGCGGCCGCCTACCGCGTTGGCAAGACCATCGCCTCGATCGCCCAGGAAAAGGGCGTGGCGATGATCGTTTTCGACCGTAACGGCTATCTCTACCATGGCCGCGTGGCGGCTCTGGCCCGCGGCGCCCGAGACGGCGGGCTCGAGTTCTAAGTTTGGTGAGAGTGGATCAAACCACGACAGGAGCAGAAAACCGATGGCGGAATTCGTAAACAACCAGCAGCGACCCAGTGGCCCTCCGCGCGGGGGTGGTCCCGGTGGCGGTCGAGGGCCGGGTGGTCCCGGCGGTGGTCGAGGACCGGGTGGTCCCGGTGGTGGTCGAGGACCGGGTGGTCCCGGTGGTGGTCGAGGACCGGGCGGTCCGGGTGGCCGGCGTGGCCCAGGTGGGCCAGGCGGACGGCGCCGTGGACCCGGCGGGCCGGGCGGTCGCGACCAGGCCTCCGATATGCAGGAAAACGTCATCAACATCAACCGCGTGGCCAAGGTGGTCAAGGGTGGTCGGCGCTTCAGTTTCAGCGCGATCGTGACCGTCGGTGACGGCAAGGGCAAAGTCGGCGTGGCCATGGGTAAGGCCAACGAGATCGCCGACGCGATCCGTAAGGCGAGCGAAGCCGCGCGGACCAGCCAGATCACCGTGCCGATGCTCAACGAGACGATCCCGTACCAGGTCATAGGCCGGTTCGGCGCCAGCCGGGTGCTGCTCAAGCCGGCCTCGCCCGGTACCGGTGTGATCGCGGCCGGCGGCGTGCGTGCGATCCTCGAAGCGGCTGGGATCCGCAATATCTTGACCAAGCAACTGGGCTCCCGGAACCCCAACAACGTGGTCAAGGCGACCATGGTCGGGCTTCGGCAGTTGCGTCGAGCTGAGGACTTCGCAGCCAAGCGCGGCTTGACCGTACCGGAGGTCCTCGGTATGAGCGGTGATTCGAAGGCCAAGAAACAGGCCGCAGAGCA
>JAUVBS010000506.1 GCA_030591105.1 bacterium
GAGCCGACCCGCTATGTCCGATCTCTACCGCCGCGATATCATTCTTCCCTTGTTGCACGAGTACACCCAGACCGACTCGCTGCGCCGCCACGCCTACGCCGTCGAGGCGGCCATGCGTGCCGCTGCCGAGCGCACCGCCAACGATCCGCAGTACTGGGGTGCGGCGGGTCTATTACACGACTTCGATTACGAACGTTATCCGACCATGGACGACCACCCCTTCCGCGGTGCGGAGATCCTGCGCGAGCGCGGTTACCCCGAGACGTTCGTACGCACGGTCCTGTCACACGCGTCGCACACCGGTGTACCGCGCGAGACCGACTGTGCGCGCTGGCTGTTTGCGGTGGATGAGTTGTGCGGTTTCTGCACTGCTTGCGCCATGGTGCAGCCCGACAAGAAGATCGCCCAGGTCAAGGTCAAGTCGGTGAAGAAGAAGTTGAAGAAGAAGGACTTCGCGGCCAAGGTCAACCGCGAGGAAATACGCGAGGGGGCAGCCGTCTTGGACCTCGAACTCGACGAGGTGATCGTGCACGTGCTGGCGGCCATGGTCTCGGTGGCCGACGAACTCGGTTTGTGAGGCCAAGGCAGGCGGGCGTCGTCGTTATCCCGGAGGAGTCGCCATGATCGACCGCTGGACCGGCAACCGTGTCTGCGCGCTGTTGCAGATCGAGCACCCGATCATCCAGGCCGGCATGATCTACAACAGCGGCGCGAAGCTGGCTGCCGCCGCGGCCAACGCCGGCTGTCTGGGGCTGATCGGTGCCGGCAGCATGCGTCCCGAGCTTTTTCGCGAGCAGATCGGCAAGGCGAAGTCGCTGACCGACCGGCCGTTCGGCGTGAATCTCCCGCTACTCTACCCGCACATCAAGGAGTGTCTGGAGATCGCTCTGCAGGAGGGGATCACCATCTTCTTCACGTCGGCCGGCTCACCCCGGCGCATCGCGCCGCTGTTGAAGAAGAAAGGGTGCACTTGCGTCCACGTGGTGGCGAGCCCCGACCTCGCGCGCAAGTGTGAAGACGCCGGTTGCGATGCGGTGGTCTGTGAGGGGTTCGAGGCCGGCGGGCACAACGGCCGCGAGGAGATCACCACCCTGGTGCTGGTACCCGAGTGTGTCGCCGAGGTCGGCATCCCGGTGATTGCCGCCGGCGGGATCGCCTCCGGTGCGCAGATCGCCGCGGCGCGGGTTCTCGGTGCCGAAGGTGTCCAGATCGGCTCGCGCTTCGCCGTGACGCAGGAGTCGTCCGGGCACGTGGCTTTCAAGGATGCGGTGGTCGCTGCCGGCGCCGGCGACACGCACCTGGTGCTGAAAAAACACGTACCGGTGAGGCTGTTACGTAACCGGTTTCGCGATGAGGTGATGCAGTTAGAAGCGAGTGGTGGGGGCCGCGAGGAGCTGGCGGAATTGCTCGGCACCGGCCGGGCGCGGTGTGGCATGCTCGAGGGGGACCTGGCGGAGGGGGAGCTGGAGATCGGGCAGGTATCCGGGATGATCGATGATGTGCCGACCGTGGCCGAGTTGGTCGGTCGATTACTGGGCGAATACGACGCCGCCGTGGCGCGTCTGTAACTCACGTTGGGTCTATTGGAGGCAGTTTTGGCAACACGCACTTCCATCTGGCAGCAGTTCCCCAGTTCATTCTGGGCTGCGAACGTCATGGAGATCTTCGAACGGATGGGCTGGTACGGCTTCTACGCCGTCAGCAGTCTGTACCTGACCGCCTCGATCAGCGAGGGTGGCCTCGGTCTGAGCAGCGCGGACCGAGGGGTCATCCAGGGCTTGGCGACCTTTTTTCTCTACCTCTTTCCGGCGGTGTTCGGTGCCCTGGCCGATCGCTACGGTTTCCGGCGCATGTTCGTGGCCTCGACGTTGGTGATGATCCCCGGTTACC
>JAUVBS010000259.1 GCA_030591105.1 bacterium
GCGCGACGGCGCGACGCTACAGCTACCACTTGCAATTTCAGCGCGATCTGTTCCGACCGTACGCGCACTATGTACCGTGGACGCTCGACCGCAGCGCGATGGACCAGGCCGCGCAGCAGTTGCTTGGCCGTCACGATTTCACGAGTTTCTGCAAGAAGACGTCGCTGCGACGGAACAACGACTGCCAGATCGATGTTTGTCGCTTTGATTGGCGGGATGATTCGGCTATCTTTCACGTCCGCGCCAACCGGTTCTTGCATAATATGGTGCGTAATATGGTTGGGACCTTGCTCGACGTGGGTACGGGGGTGCGCGCGCCAGAGGCCATCGCATCGATCCTGACCGCCTGCGACCGCAGTCGGGCGGGACGTACCGCACCAGCTCGGGGCTTGTTCCTGGAAGAAGTGATCTATCCCATCGAATGCGACGATCCGGATTTCCGGCCCAGTGAAGGAGAATTGCCATGAAGTTCTTCATCGACACCGCCAATCTCGAGGCCATCAAAGAGATCAAGGCCATGGGAATGTGTGACGGTGTGACGACCAACCCCAGTCTGATGGCCAAGGAGGGGCGTACCGACACCGATGCACTCTTGCGCGAGATCTGCGACGTCGTGCAGGGACCGGTCAGCGGTGAGGTGACCACGCTCAAGGCCGACGAGATGATTGCCCAGGCGCGGCAGCTGGTGAAAATCAGCGAGTACATCGTGATCAAGATCCCGGCCACTTACGAGGGGCTGCTCGCCATCAGCGCGCTCGCGAGCGAAGGCATCGCAGTCAATGCGACGCTGGTATTCTCGGTCAGCCAGGCGCTCTTGGTCGCCAAGGCGGGTGCGGCCTATGTCTCACCGTTTGTCGGCCGTCTGGACGACGTAAGCGAGGACGGGATGAATCTGATCGAGGAGATCATCACCGTTTATGGCAACTACGGGTACGATACCGAGGTCATCGTCGCGAGTGTCCGTCACCCGCTGCACGTGGTCGAATCGGCGTTATTGGGTGCGGACGTGGCGACAATCCCGCCGCAGGTGATCAAGAAGCTCATAGCCCATCCGTTGACCGACAAGGGGCTGGCGGGGTTCATGGCCGACTGGGAAAAACTGCAAGGGGGAGCCCGGTGACCTTGCGGCCTGCACCGGCGTGGACGGCAGTGGTCATCGGTCTGTTGTTCGGGGCTCTGCTCGGTTCGGTACTGGTGATCTGGCGCGACCACTCCGGCCGTGCGTTTTGGCGGTTCGACGACCACGAAACGACGACGGAGGTGTCAGAGGGCGTGGCGGCGGGCAGTGACGGCACGGCTGATCCAGCGAACGGTGGAACCGACGACAGCGTCGCCTCAGGTGTGTCGGTAGCTACGCAGACCGCTGACACGGTGAGTGTGGTCGGCGGAGATCGTCGCAACGCGATCGTGCGGGCAACCGAGCGAGTCGCCCCGGCGGTGGTCAGCATCAATGTTTTGGCGCAACAGGCGGCGGGCAGCCCGTCGGCCGAATTCTGGGATCGGTTCTTTCCCGGGTTCGACCGGCAGCGCGGTTATTACCGTAACGTACAGAATTTCGGGTCGGGGGTGATCGTATCCAAAGACGGTTACGTGGTGACCAACGCCCACGTCGTGGCCTCGGCGGTGCAGATCGTTGTCACCCTTTCGGACGGCCGCCAGTTCCCGGCGCGTCTGCTCGATACCGTCGATCGCTACGACCTCGCTCTGCTGCAGATCGAGGGGGAGAATCTACCGGTGGCGCCGCTGACGCGGAGCCAAGACCTGCACATCGGCGAGTGGGCCATCGCCATCGGCTCGCCGTTCGGTTACCTACTGGCCGATACCCAGCCGACGGTCACGGTCGGGGTCATCAGCGCTTTGAACCGCGACATCAGACCGCAAGCCCGCGACCCCGAGCATATCTACCTCGGCATGATTCAGACCGACGCCGCGATCAACCCCGGTAACAGTGGCGGCCCCTTGGTCAATACCGACGGCGAAGTGATCGGGATCAACACCTTCATCTTCACCGAGGCCGGCGGTAGCATCGGCATCGGTTTCGCGGTGCCGATCGAACGCGCCCGCTGGATCATCGAGGAGATCCGCGAATTCGGGCGCTACCGCGAAGCCAATCTGGGATTTACCTTACGGGTGCTCTCGCCGAGCTTGGTGGCGTATCTGGGGCTGGAGGACCCGGTCGGGTTTCTGGTCGTGCAAGTGCGGCCGGAGTCGGCGGCGGCCAAGGCCGGTATCAAGGCCGGCGACGTCCTGCGTGAGATCGACGGCGTGAAACTCCACGACCGCGACACCGTTACCCGCCTGGTCTACGAGGCGATGGTCGGCGACCAGCTCGCGTACCGCGCCGAACGCGAGGGCGAGTCGTTCACCGGGACGATCGTGCTCGAGGAGCGGCCGTAACCAGAATCCCCCGAACAGGAATTTCAAGAGGGAGAGACCCCAGTGAACGAAACACAGCAGCCGTCCGGCGAGACACCGAAACTGTTTTTGGTGACCGGCGGCGCGGGATTCACCGGCATCAACTTGATCCGCTACTTGCTAGCGAAAGGCTACCGCGTCCGGTCGCTCGACATCGCTCCGTTCACTTACGACGACTGCCGTACCGCCATCGACGAAATCCAGGGCGACATCCGCGACCGCGCCACCGTCGCGCGGGCGATGCAAGACGTGGACATCGTCGTGCATACGGCCATGGCGCTGCCGCTCTATCCGGAACACGACATCCTGACCACCGGCATCGACGGCACGCGCACGCTGCTCGAGGAGGCGGCAGAAGCCGACGTCGATCGGTTCATCCACATCTCCTCGACCGCCGTCTACGGTATCCCGGATCATCATCCGCTGTGCGAGGACGATCAGCTCGACGGCGTTGGACCGTATGGCAAGGCCAAGGTCGAGGCCGAGTCGGTCTGCGAGCAATTCCGCGCCCGCGGCCGGTGCGTGCCGATTGTCCGCCCGAAGAGTTTCATCGGGCCGGAGCGCCTGGGCGTCTTCGCTCTGCTTTACGACTGGGCCCAAGACGGCCGCGGTTTTCCGATGATCGGCAGCGGTAACAACCGTTATCAGCTCCTGGACGTCGAGGATCTGTGCGACGCGATCCACCTCTGCGCGACCCTCGATCGCGAACTGGTCAACGACACCTTCAACATCGGGGCGAAGCAGTTCGCCACCATGGGCGAGGACTATCAAGCGGTGCTGGATTACGCCGGTCACGGCAAGCGGGTGCGCGGCTTCCCCGCCGCGCCGGTGATCTGGGGGTTGCGCCTGCTCGATGCCATGCATCTCTCGCCGCTCTACAAGTGGGTCTACGAGACGGCGAGTAAGGATTCGTTCGTCTCCATCGAGAAGGCCGAGCGACTGCTCGGCTTTGCGCCGCGCTACTCGAATCAAGACGCGCTGGTGCGCAACTTCGAGTGGTACCTGGCGCACGCCGACGAGTTCGAGAGCGCCTCTGGTGTTACACACCGCGTACCGTGGAAGCAAGGTGCGCTACGAATCGCCAAACGGTTCTTCTGATCGTAGCGACCCGAGAAGGAGTGCATTGTGATCGTCGTCACTGGCGCCGCCGGTTTTATCGGTAGCAACATCATCTGGCAACTCAACCAGACCGGCGAGACCGATATCGTCGCGGTCGACACCCACGCCACCGACGATGATCAACCGAACCTCGCACCGCTGCAGTACCGCAGCTACGCCGCCCACGAACGCTTCCTGGCCGAACTGCAGGCGGGCGGGCTCGATGCCGGTGTGCGTGCGATCTTTCACCTGGGGGCTTGCTCGAGTACCACCGAGACCGACTGGGACTACCTGCGCCGCAACAACCTCAAGTACAGCCAGGATCTCTGCCTCGCGGCCCTCGCCTGCGGGGCGCGTTTCGTCCACGCCAGTAGCGCCGCGACCTACGGCGACGGTGCCGCCGGATATGACGACGATGAGAACCGCCTAGACGAACTGCAGCCGTTGAATCTCTACGCGCGTTCGAAACAGGAGTTCGACCTGTGGGCGCGCGGTGAAGGTCTGCTCGACCGCATCGCCTGCTTGAAGTACTTCAACGTCTATGGACCCAACGAGTGGCACAAGGCCGACATGCGTTCGATGGTCTGCAAGGGGTACGA
>JAUVBS010000463.1 GCA_030591105.1 bacterium
TGATCTTCCGCACTCCGTTCGCCATGGTCACCGCGGGCATGTTCGCGCTGATGATGACCTACCTGCTGGCCCGTCGCGATGGTGAGTTACGGGCACGAGCGGTCCGCTTCATCTCGGCCTGGTCGCTGGTCTGGACCGGCCCGTGGCTGCTGGCCGCCTGGAATTATTACCGCGTGGTGCCCGGATCGCAGCTCGGTAACTTCCCCGTTGCGTTCGGCACGCTGCGTTTCGAACAGCTCTACGGAACGCTGGGCTGGTTGATCGGCGCCGCGGTGTTCGCCATGGCGCTCGTGGCGTTCTGGGGCTTGGCGGCCCCGCGTCGTCTGCCCGGCCTGGTGCTGATCGTACCGTTCGTGCTGTCGGTATGGCTGCTGAGCTATTTCGAGCGTGTCCGCGAATTCGTGCGCAAGCCGGACGTCATCGAGGAGTACCTCTACTCCAATGCGTTGCGTCGCGCCGAGTATCCGTTGCTCGCCGAGGACGGCGTGCTGGCGCACGCGGTCTACACTCCGGTGCATCAGGTCAACGAGTCCAACGAATTGATCGCCGGCCGTGAGATATTCCGACTCGCCTGCTCGCGTTGTCATACCACCGTCGGTGTGAACGGTGCGGTGCAGAAGCTGGGCGATCTCTTCGGCTGGCAACCGTGGGACCCCGCCGCCATCGACACTTACCTGCGCGGCATGCACAATGCGCGGCCGTTCATGCCGCCGGTACCCGGCACCGACGAGGAGCGGCGCGCCCTGGTGCACTACCTCATCTCGCTGCGCGAGTTACCGGTCCCGTTGCACGGAGCCCAGACCGCCGGCGCTGCGAGCCGTTACGACTGAGCCTGGTGACACCGGCCGCGTAGACCGCGTAGACCGGAGTAGAGTCGCGCCGCGAACGCGGCAATCAGCACCGCTCACCGCGAAAGGACCGCAAGACGACCATGACAGTAAGCGTCGATTTACCCGTGCCCAGGGATATCCCGTTACCGCTACCGGCGGACGGTGTGCTGTTGCAAGCGTTGCTCGTCGTGCTGTTCCTGCTCCACATCCTGTTCGTCAACTTGATGGTGGGCGGATCGATCCTGGCCGTCGTCTGCGAGATCCTCGGTCGCCGCCGCAGGGATTTCGACACCCTCGCGCGTCAGATCGCCTCGACGGTAACGGTGAACAAGAGCTTGGCGGTCGTGCTCGGGGTGGGGCCGCTGCTGGCGATCAACGTCCTGTACACGGTGTACTTCTACACGGCCAACAGCCTGACCGGCGGGCTATGGATCGGCGTCGTGCCGCTGGTGATCGCCGCGTTCTTACTCACCTACGTGCACAAGTACACCTGGGATCAACTCGCCGATTTCCAGGGATTACACATCGCCCTCGGCGCAGCCGGCGCGCTGCTGTTTCTGTTGATACCGTTGATCTTCCTGGCCAACGTGAATCTGATGCTGTTTCCCGCCGAGTGGGTACGCGTCGACGGTTTCTTCTCGACGCTGCTGCTGGCCAACGTACTGCCCCGCTACCTGCACTTCCTCGCCGCGAGCCTCGCGGTCGCTGCGCTGTTTTTCGTGATCTACTTCACTCGCGCGGGTTACGACGCTGCCGCGCATTTCGAGAGCTTCGATCGCGCGTACCTGCGACGCTTCTTCTACGGGTTCGCCTTGGGCGCTAGCCTGCTCCAGCTGTTATTCGGTCCGCTGTTGTTGATGACCCTGCCCAGCCAGGGGATGAGCTGGTTCTTGATCCTGGTGATCGCCATCGGAGCGACTTGTGGTATCTCGGCCATGATCGTCATGTGGCGGGAGATCATCCGGCCGCACGAGCGGCCGCTACCGCGGTTGATCACCGTCGTTTCGCTGATCACTCTGACCGTATTTTGCATGGGTTACGGACGCCACCTCTACCGCGAGAACGCCATCGCCGAGCACCGCGACTTGATGCGAGCGGCTACCGACGAGTACGGCTGGGCGGTGGCCGCAGCCCAGTGGCGCGAAGCCACCGGCCAGACCCGCACTGCGGTACCGCTGGGACAGAAGATCTACGAGGGGACGTGCGCCGCTTGCCATACGCTCGACCGTGTGCTCATCGGTCCGGCCCTCCGGGAAATCGCGCAGCTCTACACCGGCAACCCCGCCGGCATCGTCGCCTGGACCAACGCCCCGGGCAAGAAGCGCGAGGGCTTTCCGATCATGCCTGCGTTCAAGTTGGGAGATGAAAAGCTAGAAGCGGTCGCCAATTACATGCTGAAACTCGGCTCCGATACAGGCGACGGCGCCGCTGCCGGCAACGGCGACA
>JAUVBS010000003.1 GCA_030591105.1 bacterium
GGCAGCCGTCGCGGCCCGATCCTCACCACTGGCCCGCCCGGTACCCATCAGCGCCACCCCCATGTCTTGCATCACCGAGCGTACGTCGGCGAAATCGAGGTTGACCTGGTTGGGGCGAGAAATGATCTCGTAAATCCCGCGCGTCGCCTCGTACAAAACGTTATCGGCGAAGCGAAACGCCTCCGGCAGCGAAGCGCTGGGCGGCATGACATCGAGCAGACGCTGGTTGGGGATGATCAGTAGTGTGTCGACGGCTTCCTGGAGGGCGGCGATCCCCTCCTCGGCCTGCTGCATACGTATCCGGCTCTCGAACTCGAACGGTTTGGTAACGACGGCAACGGTCAAAGCGCCTAGATCGCGGGCAATACCGGCGATGATCGGCGCACCGCCGGTTCCGGTACCGCCGCCCATGCCTGCGGTCACGAAAACCATGTCGGCGCCTTGCAACGCCGCAACCAACGCCTCGCGGTCCTCCTCGGCCGCGCTGCGACCGACCTCAGGGTTGCCGCCCGAGCCGAGGCCACGCGTCAATTGCGCGCCGATCTGTAACGGGTTGTGAGCGTGGGATTCCTGCAGAGCTTGCAGGTCGGTGTTGACCGCGTGAAACTCGACTCCGGCCAGCCCGGCATCGACCATGCGGTTGACGGCATTCCCTCCAGCGCCGCCGATGCCGACAACCTTGATGTCGGCGAGTTTCTCCGTAACCTCGACGAAGTCGAATTTCATGACTTCCCGCCTCCTCCGTGAGATGGGTCGCATTGTCCTTGTTTCTCACTATCTAGCACAATTCGCGGCCGAGTCCAAGGTGAATTTCAAACCGGAATTCACCCCGACGAGACGGCCAGTCGCCGAATCGGCGCCACAACGCTCTCGCGGGCAGCATACTTCGACCGCCGTTACCCTTCGGCGGCCATGCGGCGATCACCGTGGCGACGATGGGCGATCAGACGACGCAACCACCCCAGCACACCACGCGTAGGCGGTCCGGCGCGGCGCTCCGTCTGCGGCGCCGGCTCGGCTCCCGCCACCCAAAGGCTCAAGCCGACCGCAGTCGCCCACTGCCCGTCGGGTAAGCGGGCCGCCCCGTGCAGACCCGGTGGCAGGTAACGCCTTTGCGTAGGCACGCCAAAAACTTCCTCGGCCAGCGCATCCGATCCCCGGCAGCGCGAACCGCCTCCGGTCAGCACGAGCCCCCCGCCAAGGCTGGCCAACGGCCGGGCATCACCCAGGTCGCTCTTCACCAGGCTGAAAATCTCTTCAAGCCGCGGCTCGAGGATTGCCGCCAACAGCCCGCCGGTCACACCCGGATTATCGTCACCGAAGAGGATCTCCGGCGAGATCTCCTCGACCAGGCTGCGCAGTGTCACTCCCTTGCGTCGCTTGATCTGCTCCGCCTGTTCCATCGGTATCCGCAGTCCGTGCGCGAGATCGGCCGTCAGATGCTGCCCGCCCCACGGCACCATACCGTTGCCCACGATGTGACCGTTGCGAAATAGAGCCCAGCCAGTCGCGGCTCCACCCACGTCGATCAGCAATACACCCTCGTTCTTTTCCGGCGGCTGCAACAGGGCGGTGGCGGAGGCCAAGACATCGACCGCCCCGCCAGCACCGCTGTAGCCGGCGGTGCCGATGGCGTTCTCGATGTTGCGTACCACGCTGCGCGAGCCGGTGATCAAATGGGCCTCGACTTCGAGTTGGCAGCCGATGCGCCCGCTGGGATCGACGATGCCACCGACGCGGTCGACGGTATACTCGATGGGATTGACCGCGAGGATCTGATGGTCGAACGGGATAGCCAGGCTACGTGCCTTGGCCAGTACGGCGGCGATATCGGCAGCTTTGATGGGACGGGGACCCGGTCCTACCTGGACCTGTCCGCGCGCAAAGACCGAGCGTAAGTGGGAGCCGGATATGTTGTAGGTGAAACCGGTGATGTCGACGTCGGCCGCCGTCTCCGCTACGCGTACGGCGCGGCCGATGCACTGACTGCCCGAGCGCAGATCGATGAAGTCGCCATCCTGGAAACCTGCGGCCGGTTCCTGACCCCACGCCACCACCGCCAGCGATCCGTCACTCCGCTCCTCGGTCACGAGGGCACGGAAAGTGGTGGTACCGAAATCGATAGCGACCAGCAGCCGTCCCTGGCTCATGTACGCTCCTTCGGCGGGCTCGCCGGCGCCGCGGCGGCGTTCGGCTCGTGGTATGATACCCGACCCCGAAAGCGCAGATCGACCTCGGCTCCGCCGGGGATCCTTCCTCGGGCTGTCAGGTATCTTTCCAGACGCGCGGTGAAATCTTCCTTGCCCACCAGCAAACGTGTGCGACCGGTTTGCATGACGATAGCGAACCCGCTCGGGCCGGCAACCAAAAAATCGACGGGACCAGCGACTTCCAGACCAACGGCCTCGATGGCCGCCATCAACTCGATGGTCGCGGTGGCCCACGGTTTCGGCAACACCTGCCCCAGACCGTCGCGAGCATCCTGCGGCTCGACGCCGATCAACACCGGTAATCCCGGTCGATCCAGATGGTTCGGGAACGGCAAGACACGGCCGTCTTCTCGCAGGACCAGATCCTGCCGCTGCGGATCGCTGGCCGTGGTCACCACCGCGGCGACCGGCCGCCATTCAACCAACTCCACCGTCACGCGACTCGGCAGGCGACGCCGCACACGTAAATCGCGGATCCACGGCAAGGTGATCAATTCCGAGGCAATCTCTTTACCGGATAGAGTGAAGATGTTGCGCCCCAACCAAGCGCCGAAAATCCGCTCGAGGTCGGCTTCGCAGGTATAGCGGTAACCACCCGAGACGACCTGGTCCACCGCAAAGGTCGGTGACCGGAGCAGCCAATGCCCGAACCAGCCGGCCGCTGTCAGCAGTAGTAATCCGGCGGCGAAACGGCCCCACATACGCAGTGGGGAACGGCGCCGTGGACGGCGGCTAGCGAGGCGGGTACCCACCGGTCCGGTCCGCAATTCGCCGATGGTCAACGCGCGCCGGTTCATACGTCACTCCTGTTGTCGAGGATCCTGCACAACGGTCCGACGAAACGCCCGACGTCTCCCGCACCGAGGGTCAGTAGTAGATCACCCGATCGCACGTGATCGGCGAGCCACACTTCGATCTGGTCGGTCGCAACCAGCGTGACCTGCTCGACTCCCTTGTCGTGCAAGATTCGGGCGATCAGTTCGCTGTCGATCCCCTCCTGAGGCTCCTCTCCTGCCGGGTAGATCGGCAACAGGCCGACCGCGTCGGCGGCGGCGAGTGCGTCGGCAAACTCCCGCGCGAAGCGGGCCGTCCGGCTGAACCGGTGGGGCTGAAAGAGCACCGCCACCCGGCGATCGAACTCGCGCGCGACCTGCAACGTCGCAACGACTTCGGTGGGATGGTGACCGTAATCGTCCAGCACCAGCACCCCGCCGTGCTCACCGTGCTCTTCGCAACGACGCGCGACTCCGGCAAATCGCTCCAGACCAGCCGCGATGCGCTCGAACCCGACGCCGAGCTCGCGGCCCACCGCCACCGCGGCGAGACCGTTCAGCAGATTGTGACGGCCACGGATCGGTAGTTCGAGGTGGCCCAGTTCTTCGGTGCCGACGGTAACGACGGCGGTCTGCCCGTGCGCAGTCGGCCGTACGGTGGCGGGATCGATACGGACCGCGGCGTCGGCGTCGAACCCGTAGGTCACCACCTTACGGTCCAGACGCGGCGCCAGCGCACGCACCTCCGGGTCGTCACTACACAGCACACAGGCCCCATAGAACGGTACCCGGTCCAGAAAAGCCGCGAACGCCTCGCGCAAGGCTTCGATGTCGGCGTAGAAATCGACGTGTTCCAAATCGATGTTGGTCACCACCGCGATCGTTGGCGTCAAACGCAGAAAAGAGCCGTCGCTTTCGTCAGCCTCGGCCACCAGATATTCGCCCGCGCCGTGGACTGCGTTACCACCGGCCGCGAGCACCTGTCCGCCGACGATGACGGTCGGATCGAGCCCGCCGGCCGCCAGACCTGCTGCCACCAGACTGGTCGTCGTGGTCTTGCCGTGCGACCCGGCGACGCAGATGCCATATTTCAACCGCATCAATTCCGCAAGCATATCGGCCCGCCGGATCACCGGGATACGTTGTGCGCGCGCCGCGACGATCTCTGGATTCGCCGCGGTGACGGCGGAAGAGTAGACCACCACGTCGGCGCCGTCGATCTGCTCGGCTGCGTGGCCGATATCGATACGCGCACCGAGACTCGCCAGCCGGTCGGTGATGACCGACCGTTGCAGGTCGCTGCCGCTGACCTCGAAACCGAGATTGATCAGAATCTCGGCGATACCGCTCATACCGATGCCGCCGATGGCGACCAGGTGTATGTGGTGCGTGTTACGGAACAAGTCGGTCCTCCCGCCAGCCCGCCAAGGCCAGTAAATCGGCTGCTATTTCCTGCGCAGCGTCCGGCCGCGCCAGTTTTCGGGCAGCGGCCGCCATGGTCGCAACCCGTGCACGGTCGGCCGTCAACTCACCGATCGTTGCGGTCAGCCGGGCCGGTGTGCAGTCGCGGTCTTCGAGCACCACCGCCGCTCCCGCTTCCGCTAGCGCCCGAGCGTTGTGCAGCTGGTGATCGTCAGTCGCGTGTGGGAACGGCACCAGGATCGCCGGCCGACCGGCCGCCGCCAGTTCCGCCAGCGTCATGGCGCCGGCGCGACAGACCGCCAGGTCGGCCCAACGGAGCGCCGTCGGCATGTCCAGGATGTAGGATACGACGCGAGCGCGTTGCCCCCAAGAGGCAAACGCTGCGGTCACCGCCGCACAGTCAGCCGTACCGGTCTGGATCCAGAGCGTGAGCCGCCGGTCGGCCGCCAGTTCGTTCACGGCACCCTGGAGCGCGTCGTTGAGCGATCGCGCACCGCGACTGCCCCCGAAGATCAGAACCCGCACCTCGTCCACGGCATCGCTCTGCGGAGGATCAGCTTCGCCATCAGCGGCGCCGACGCCGGCCGCACCATCGTCGTTTCGAGTCCGCTCTCGGTCCGTCTGCACCAGGAACGCACGGCGTACCGGGTTGCCGGTCTCGAGGCAAAGTTCCGTCCGAAAAAACCGCTTCGCAGCCGGTACACCCAGATAGATACGTTGCGCCCAGCGCGCCAACAGGCGGTTGGCCGAGCCCGGATACGCGTTCTGCTCCTGCAAGGCACACTTGATACGCAGCATACGGGCAGCGATGACCACCGGTGCCGAAACGTAACCGCCAGTACCGAGTACCGCGTCCGGCCGCCAACCGATCAGCAGGGCGAGGCTGCGCCACAGCCCCAGCTGGAAGTTGACCACAAATTGTATACGGGCCCAGTGGTTCAGCCCGCGGAAACCGGAAGCCGGCACTTTGTACAGTCGATAACCGGCCCGCGGCACCAGCTGTGACTCGAGCCCACGCTTCGTCCCGGCGAAACGAATGTCGGGTGCTTCGGTCGCCAAGCCGAGTGCCTCGGCGACTGCCAGGCCGGGGTAGACGTGGCCACCGGTGCCACCGCCGGCCACGAGCAGCCGCAACCGACGGCCGGCACCGCATCGAGATGTTGCCGCAATACCGATCACGTTCGCCTCCAGCGGCGCAGCCAGCGCTCGTGAGCCCTGCCCCGCCGATCGACACTGAGCAAAATTCCGACCGCAGCCAGATTGGTCACCAGGGCGCTACCGCCGTAACTGACGAACGGTAACGGCACCCCCATGACCGGAAAAATCCCGACGACCATGGCCATGTTCAAGGCGGCGTAAGCAAAGATCAGAGCGGTGAGTCCGATGGCCAGCAAGCGTCCGAACGGATCGGCGGCACGCTTCGCGATATCGATCCCGCGCCACGCCAATACCAAGAACAACCCGACGACGGCGAGCGTGCCGACGCAACCAAGTTCCTCGCCCAACACCGAGAACACGAAGTCGGTGTGCGACTCCGGCAGAAACGCAAACTTGTTGTGACCGTTACCCAACCCCAGACCGTGCCAACCCCCGGCGCCCAGACCGATCAACGATTGGTCCACCTGGTAGGCGTAATCGCTTTCCAGTACGCCGTGCACCCAGGAGCTGATGCGGTAGTTCAACTTGCTGATCACGGCGACACCCAGCGCAGCGCTGGCAGCCAGAAAGCACATCGGGATGGCCAGCCAGCGTAGCCGTACGCCCGCCGCAAACAGAATCACGACCGACACACCACCGATTACGAGAGCGTTGCTGTAGTTCGGTTGCAACACCAGTATGACGATCAGCAGCCAGGGACCGACCAGCAGCGCAGGTAGCATCGTTCGCAGATCGTCGCCGACGACCGACTGCAGCTTCGCCAGACGCTCGGCCAGGAAGATCACTACGGCTATTTTCGCCAGCTCGAGCGGCTGGATGGGGAACAGGCCGAAGAAACCAAACCAGCGCCGGAACTGGCCATGGCCCAGCAGAATCGGTAGCGCGACAAATAGCAGTCCGGCAGCGAGCAAACCCCAGGCGACCGGGCGACGCCCCAACAGGCGGTAGTCCAGATGGGCCAGGGCGACCAACGCCACGATACCGAGGCCGAGACGCAGCAACTGCTTGACCAAGTAGTGGGACTGACCGAAGGCACCCGAAACCGCTTCGGGTCGGAAGCTGCCGGCGCCGAAGACGGCGAGCGTCCCCATCAGGCAGAGCATGAAAACAGCCGCCAGCAGTACGATGTCGCTCTCGTCGAGGGCCGCCAGCAAACGGCGTAGCGTTCTGGTCACGACGTCCCCTCCCTGGTGGCGCCGAGGGCCTGAGCGGCTGAGGCAAAGACCTCGCCCCGGTGGCGATAGTCCCGGAACATGTCGAAGCTCGCACACGCCGGGCTGAGCAGAACGGTCCGGTCGGGTTGGGCCAGTTCGTACGCCCGGGTCACCGCCGCCGACAGAGTATCGGCCGCGTGGATCGGAACGGTACCGGCCAACGCGGCGGCGATCGTCGGTCCCTCCTGGCCGATGACCACCACGGCGTGCACCGCGTCCATCACCTCGCGCAGCGGCGCGTACTGTTCCCCTTTGCCGCTGCCGCCGGCGATCAATACGACCTCACCCCGATAGCCGCGCAGACCGGCACATACGGCATCGACGTTCGTCGCCTTCGAGTCATCGATGAACCGCACGTCACCGATCTGGCCAACCGGCTGGTGCCGATGCGGCAATCCCCCGAAACTGCGTAACCCCGCGGCCAGCGCTGATAGATCGTCCGTCAGCGGTAGCGTCGCGGCCACTGCAGCGGCGGCATTCAATAAATTCGGCGGCGACTGCAATGCCAGCTGCGCGACCGGCAGCACGGCGCGGCGTTTGGCTTGGCCACCGACCCACAGAACCCCTTCGTGAAGGTAGACGTCGGCCCCCGCTTCCGCGGCGCCGAACAGTGTCCTGGTGCCGGCAGTTTCCCAACTGCGCGCCTCGGGACAGTCGGTCCAGGTCACGAAGACACCGCCACGAGGCACCGCCGAGGCGAGCTTCTGCTTGGCTGCGTAGTATCCGGCGAGGTCGGGATAGCGGTCGAGATGGTCGGGTGCCAGATTCAGAACCACCCCGACCGCCGGCCGGAACTCGTCGATACTCTCGAGTTGGAAGCTCGACAGTTCGAGCACCGCCACCGCCTCATCCGGTAGCACATCCGCCCGGTCGCAAAACGGTCGCCCCACGTTGCCGAGCGCCTCGGCGGCCAACCCCGCGCTGCGCAACAGATGCGCCACCAACTCGGTGGTCGTCGACTTGCCGTTGGTGCCGGTTACCGCCACGACCGAGGCCCCACACGCGCGTGCTCCCCACTCGATCTCACCGTCGACCGGCACGCGGCGAGCCAGAGCAGCGACCTGAGGATGACTGCGTGGCACGCCAGGGCTGAGGGCGACACCATCGAGTTCGGCCAGCGGCACCGCAGCCCAATCGCCGCCCGTGATCACGCTGTCGAAGGCGGTCGCGGCTCGCTCGGCCAGACCGTGGGCCTGCCAGCGAGCATCGACTTGCTGCGCGGAGGCGTCGTCGATCCCGAACACGCGAGCACCGTGACGTCGCAGCAGGCTGCCCGCAGCGCAACCGCTGCGGGCCAACCCGACGACCAGGAGCGTCTTACCGCGTACGTCGAGACTCATCGCCGCGACTCCTTCATTGCAGCTTGATCGTCGACATGCTCAACAGGAGCAGTAGAATCCCGACGATCCAAAACCTCACCACCACTTGGGTTTCAGACCACCCCAGCAGCTCGAAATGGTGATGCAGCGGTGCCATGCGGAACAGCCGCTCGCCTTTGCGCCAGCGGAACCACGCGACCTGTGCCATCACACTGAGCGCCTCGATGACGAACATGCCGCCGATGACCACCAGCAGGAATTCCTTCTTGACCAGGATCGCTACCGTGCCGAGCGCACCGCCTAACGCCAAGCTCCCGGTATCACCCATGAAGATGCGCGCCGGATGCGCGTTGAACCACAGGAAGCCGAGGCTCGCACCAACCACCGACGCACAGTAGACGGTCAGCTCGCCAGCTCCCGGGAGGTAGTGGATATTCAGGTACTCCGCGAAGATCCGGTTACCGCTCAAGTACGACAGGACCGCGAACCCACCGAACGCCAGGGCACTCAGCCCGATGGCAAGTCCGTCGAGTCCGTCGGAGAGGTTGACCGCGTTGCTCGTTCCGGTGACCACCAGAATCAACAGCGGGATGTAGAGCCAACCGAAATCGAACAGCGTGTGCTTCAAGAACGGCACACTCGTGCTCGTAGCGGGCAAAGGAGAGATCGGCGCGATCACCAGTACCAGCCCCAGCAACAGACCGTAAGTCACCTGCCCGCCCAATTTGACCCGGCCGATCATCCCCTTGGGTCGCTTTTTGATCACCTTAAGATAGTCATCCAGAAAGCCGATGATCCCCATCCAGACGGTACCTGCCAGAGCGAGCTGCACGTACGGACTGCTGAGTCTGGCCCACAGCAGCGTCGGTACGACGATGGCCGAAAGCACGAGCACGCCGCCCATGGTCGGGGTGCCGGCTTTTTTCTGGTGATGGCTGGGCCCTTCCGAACGGATCGTTTCACCGATCTGCAGCGACTCCAGCTTGCGGATCACCCAGTCGCCAAAGATGAAACTGATCAATAGCGCCGTCACCGTGGCGTACGCCGCGCGGAACGTGATGTACTGAAAGACATTCAGTACCGACCAATACTCGTTTAGCGGGTACAGGAAATGGTAGAACATCAGGTCCCCTCACTCGCTGGTATCGGTGTTTCGGAAACGCTGTTCCAGCAGAGCCACGACTTCATCCATGGCAGCGCTGCGTGAACCTTTGATCAGGATACGGTCGCCGGGACCGGTGTGTCGTTCCACCCACTGAACCGCCGCCGCGGCGCTGGCGCACATATACGCGCGGCCCCCGGCGGCGGTGAACCCCGCGGCCAATGGGTGCGCCGCCTCGCCCACCGCGACCAACACATCGAGCCCGTCGGAGTATAACTCTTGGCCAGTCTGCCGGTGAATCCCGCTGCTCTGCGGTCCGAGTTCGGCCATGGTTCCCAAGAGCGCCACAGCCTGCCCGCCAGCCAACGCGAGTAGGGCAGCGGCTGCGCTACGCACACTCGTCGGGTTGGCGTTGTAACTGTCGTCCAACAGCAGCCGGTCACCGACAGTCAACAGCCGGCTGCGGTGTGGTGACGGCCGAAATCCGGCCAAGCCCACGTGCATCTGCTCCGTGGTCACGCCGGCAGCCTGGGCGGCCAGGATCGCTGCTGCCAGATTGCCCCCGTTGTGCGGCCCGGGCAACGGTACTTCCCAGCGCTCGCCGTCGAGTTCCAGTCTACCGCCGCTTCGGTACGGCTCCCAGTGCCAGTGATGATCGCCGCCGGCGCGGCCGAATGTGACGACACGGCAGCGGGCACGTCGGCGCCAACGAGCATAGCCGGGGCTGTCTTGATTCAAAATCGCTACACCGTCCGGAGGCAATACATCGAGCAACTCGCCCTTGCCCGCGACCACACCGTCGATCGACCCGAATGCGGCGAGGTGCGCCTCAGCGGCATTGGTGATCACACCGATGGACGGACCGGCCAGCGCCGCAAGCGTGGCGATCTCGCCCTCCGCTGACGCCCCGATTTCCACCGCGGCGAAGCGGTGTTCGGGTCGCAGACCCAACAGGGTCAGCGGCAGGCCCAGTTCGTTGTTGAGATTGCCACGGGTAGCAAGGGTCGGACCGGCACCACCGAGCAGAGCCGCCAGGAAATCCTTGGTGGTGGTCTTCCCGTTACTACCGGTGATCGCGACCAGCAGCGCCGATTGTGCAGCCCGCCAGTGGCCGGCCAACGTGCCCAGCGCCCGACGTGGATCACCGCAGACCAGCACGACCCGCCGATCCGGCACACTCACGCGACAAAGAGGATCGTCCAGCGGCACGAGCGGGCGGTCGGACTGGCCCGACGCAGCGGCCGGCGTCTGGTCCGACGGTAAGCCGACTAACGCACAGGCAGCAACGTTCAGGGCCTGACTCACATACCGACGGCCATCGGTTCGCGTACCGCTCAAGGCGACGAATAGTTCACCCGGACGCACGTCCCGCGAATCGATGGCTGCACCGAGGAACCGGCCCGGCAGCTCCGCTGGCTCGGCCGGGCGCCAACCGTCGCCCACACGCAGCAAGGCATAAGCGAGCAAGCTGTCCGCTTGCAAAGCACGCGCTGCCGTCGCCACCGAGTATCCCATCTCAGTCATCGTCTCCGCTCCGTGCAATCCAGTCGGTAACGGCCCTACGATCGTCCAGGTCCAACCGTCGGTCACCGACGAGCTGGTAGTCTTCGTGCCCCTTGCCCGCGATGATGACGATATCGGTCGGCTCCGCTGACGCCAGGGCAGCCGTGATCGCCTGGCTGCGGTCGACGACGACCTGACGTTTTCCGGTGCGCGGCGAACCGGCCTCGTCGAACCCCACGACGATCTCCGCGATGATCTGCTGCGGTTGCTCCGAGCGCGGATTGTCCGAGGTGATCCAGGCGACGTCCGCCTCCCGCGCCGCTACCGCGCCCATGAGCGGTCGTTTGCCACGGTCGCGGTCACCTCCGCAACCGAATACGACGATCAGCCGGCCGTCGGTCAGTTCAGCGCACGCCCGTAGCACAGCGACCAACGCGTCGGGAGTGTGGGCGTAATCGACCACCGCGAGAGCGCCCGACGGCAGATCGAACCGCTCCATGCGACCGGGCACCTGCGTGACCTCGGTCAGCGCCGCCGCACACGCCTCGGCCGAGTAACCGAGGGCCAGACCCGCAGCGACCGCGGCGGTCAGGTTCTCCACGTTATAACGACCTACCAGACCACTGGAAAGTACGACCGGTCGATCGCCATGGGCTAAGGTCAGACGCGTCCCGGTAACGGTCAAATCTGCATCGAGCAGTCGTAAATCGGCCTGCGCGATCTCGCCGGCGGCCGGCTCGGCGCAGAACCGCACCGTCGCGAGGCCGGTGGTGTCCAGGCTCGCCAACGCCGCGTCGGCAGCGTTGAGTGCGACGGCTCCGGGTGGTTTAGCGCGACCGGAGTCAACTCGCAATAAGTCGAGGATACGCGCTTTGGCCGCGAGGTACCGCTGCGCATCGCCGTGGTAATCGAGGTGATCACGCCCGAGGTTGGTCAACACGGCTACATCGACTGCGAGACCAGCGGTGCGCTCTTGATCGAGTGCGTGCGAAGAGATTTCCAGAGCGACCGCTCGGCAGCCGTTGCCACGCATACGGCCGAGCCAGCGGTACAACTCCTCGCCGCCGGGTGTGGTCAGCGCTGCCGGCTCGCGGTCACGGCCGTCGTCGTAATAGATTGTGCCGAGCAGTCCACACCGACCGGTCAGTCGCCCGAGCATTGCTTGCAGCAGGAACGCCACGGTGGTCTTACCGTTGGTACCGGTCACGCCGGCCACCGTCAACGCCTCGTCGGGACGCCCCGCGAGCTCCCGCGCCAGCAAGGCGGGATACGGTTCGGTACGCGGAGCGATGACCAACGCGTCGGGTCGGCGCCGGCCCAGCTCGGTAAACAAAGCGGCGCGGCGGGCGGTTGCGACCATGACGGCGGGACAGCCGGCTGCGATCGCATCCGCGACGTACCGGTGCCCGTCGGTGGCGTGCCCCGGTACGGCGACGAACAGCTTCTCGGGACCGGCGCGCCGCGAATCCGCAGTCACCGTGGCGATGGGCGTGTCCACCGCTCCCGATAGCTGCAACTCACCCCACGGGGCGCAAAGCCGTGCCAGTGTCATTGCCATGCCACCGCCATCCTCACTTCGATACCGTCACTGCCGAGAACGTCGCCGGCTTGCGGCCGTTGCTGCGTGACGTACCCCGCGCCGGCGATCCGCAACTTCACCCCTAGCCGGGCGGCCAGGGTCCGGATTTCACGATTGCTCAGACCGACCAGATCGGGACAGAGCGGCGCTGCGTCGCCGCGACCTCGCTGCGATGCCACCGTCAGCCGGACCTGCCCACCAGCGGCGCAAAGGCTGCCGGGGCTCGGTACCTGCTGGACGACCACTCCCCCTTTCTCGGCACCGAGCGGCTCGAAGCCGAGGCGGCGCAGGCGAGTCACCGCGCGGTCGGTCGTCAGATGCAGCACGTCGGGCACGGTAACCGGATCGCTCGGCGCAGCGACGGCCAGTGTCCGATTACCACTGGAAACATCGGTCAGCCAATCGCTGCTGCGCCGGATCTCCCGCACGATGCGTGCGAACAGTGGCACTGCGCTCTCGGCAGCGTAATGATGAATTCCTTCGGGTTCGTCGAGTACCGTCAAGATCACCAACCGCGGCCGTTCCGCCGGCACCAGTCCGCCAAAACTCGCGATGAACGCACCTGGTGTGTAACCACGTCCGTCACGGCTTTTCTGGCCGGTGCCGGTCTTGCCACCGGCCGATATCCAGTCGCAGCGTGCTGCGACACCGGTCCCCTCACTGACCACCCTGGCCATGGCCTGACGTAACAACGTGGCCAGACGCTCGGGCATGACGCGACGCAAGCGAACCGGCTCGCAAACACGGCGCGACCGGCCGTCGTGGCTACCGATCTCTCGCACGATACGCGGTGTGTAGAGCCAACCGCCGTTGGCCACGCTCGCGAGCGCCAGGCCGAGCTGCAGCGGCGTGACCGCCAGCTCCTGACCGATGGCCATGGTCGCTTGCGATCGCCGCGACCACGTAGCCGGCGGTTTCAGAATTCCGTCCGCCTGTCCTGGATAAGGCAGCGCCGTCCGTTGCCCGAAGCCGAACGCACACAAGTCGCGGTAGAATTCCTGCGCAGAAAGATTGGCCACCGCCCGCGCGAAATAGACATTGCTCGAGAGGGTGAATGCCTCCATCAGATTCAGATCGCCGTAAGCATGTCCGTCGGAATTGCGGATCGAGAAGCCATCGAAACTGGTGTCGCTACAGTCGAAGACCGTGGCCGTATCGAGGGCGGCGTTGGCGAGCAGCGAAACCGTCGTGAAGATCTTGAATACCGACCCCGGCTCGTAGCTATGATTGAAGTTGCGATTGTTCCAGACCGCGGCGTCGCGACACGGCACGCTGCGGCTCTCTAGTAACGGCCAGCTTGCCGCCGCCAGGATATCACCGGTCCAGGGGTCCAGAATCAGGACCGATCCGCCGATCGCACCGCATTCGGCGACGCTGCGGGCCAGCTCGGTATCGCAGATCTCCTGCAAGTCGGCGTCGAGGGTCAGGACCAGGTGGTCACCATCGTGGACCGACTCGATCACCACCTGACCCAAGGTCCGTCCGGGGTAAGCGGATGCCAATTGCCAGGCCTGACCGCGCGTCCCGGCCAGGAAACTCCCTAGCCCATACTCGAAGCCGGTGGCGCTCTCGTCGTCAGGACCATCGGCGCGATAAAAACCGATCAGCGCGGCACCGACGCCGTCGAGCGGGTAGACGCGCGAACGTACCTCGTCGAGAGTCACGGCCGGTTCGCCGCGCAAGCGTGTCAGTTGAGCAGGCGAGAGCGCCGCTCCCCGCGCCACGACGGCGTGGGCACCGCGAGCCTTGCGCAAACGACGCTCGAGCTGCGTACGATCGGTGCCGAGTACCTCGGAGAGCAGCGCCGCGACGCTGCCGAGTCGATCTACCCGGTCGGCGCTCACCCCGACTCGCCAGGAGGTCACCGAGAGCGCCAGGGGGCGGTTGTTGCGGTCGTATAGATTTCCGCGCTCGGGCAGAATTTGCTCCTGCTTGGCCCATTGATTCCGAGCCCGCTCGCGGTAGTGGTCGTGACGGAGGATCTGGATGTGGACGATGCGCGCGGCGAGACAGAGCCCGACCAGTACGATGACCGCCCGCAGCACGCCGAAACGCCAGACGCGCGGGCGGCCGTCGCTCATGGCCCGTCCGTCCGGGCTTCCGCGGCCTGAACCGTCTGCCCACTACCCAGCCTGTCCCAGGCGCGTCGCCAAATCGAAGTTCTGCCACGATCGTCCGCACCGGCGCAAACGATGACCGGATCGGGTGTCACCGCCGCGACTAACCCCAGTTCGCCGACAGCTCGGGCAATGATGACCGGACGCGCCGACCGGCGGCTCCACTCGGCCGTCAAGCACGCCTTCTGCCCCTCGAGCAGATCGCGATTCACCTCGAGCACGCCGATCTCGGTGCGCAGGTTAACCACCTGGTTCGCGAGCGAGATCAGCAGGACGAGCAACGCGGTCAATAACACCCCGGCTGCCAAGCCGAGCAGCACCGGTCGGCCACTCAGGCACCGCCGTCGGGCCATCACCGGCGCCGGCCCGTAAGACGGGTGCGGTGCGGGACGGTAAGAGCGTTGGCGTCGCACCCACATGATGACTCCTCTTCGCCGCTCAGCCGGTCATTTCGACAGCACGTAGACGCGCGCTGCGGCTTCGGCGGTTGTGACGCTGTTCGCCCGCTGTCGGACGCACGACTCGCCGCGTCAGCCGGCGCAAGATCCGGCGGTGCCCGCACACACAACTCGGCAGTTCCGGCGGGCAGATACAGTCGCGTCGCTCACGGTCGATCCACTGCTTGACGATCCGGTCCTCTAGCGAGTGGTAGGCGATCACCACCACACGGGCCCCGCTGCCGAGGCAGACCGCCGCCTGGGCCAGCACGTCAGACAATGCTTCCAGTTCGTCATTCACGGCGATCCGAAGCGCCTGGAATATGCGGCTCAGCACCGTTGCCGGGGCGACTCCGCGTGGTAGCGCAGCCATGACCGCCGTGCTCAGTTCGGCGGTCGTGCGTAGCTCGGCCTGCTCGGACGCCGCGATCACCGCCCGGGCGATCCGACGGGAATAGCGCTCTTCGCCGTAGCGCCACAGCAAGTCGGCCAACGCATTGGTATCGAGCGTCGTCAACAACTCGGCTGCCGTCGGTCCAACCTCCTGATCGAACCGCAGATCCAGCGGGCCGTCACTGCGGTAGCTAAAACCTTTATGCGGCGTGTCGAGCTGTCGTGAACTGACCCCCAGATCGAGCAACAGGCCGTCGGGTCGCTCCCAGCCGACCTCGGCCAAAGCGCGGTCTAGGTGACGGAACGAAAGGTGCAGACAGCGCAGCCGAGGACGGTTGGCCGCGAACCGTCGGCAGTGCGCAACCGCCTCTGCATCCAGGTCCAGACCCAGAACTTCGGCTCCGGCAGCGAGCAGTTCCTCGGCGTGTCCGCCGAAGCCAAAGGTCCCATCGACGATCCGCTTGCCCGGCCCCGGCTCCAGGAAACCGAGCACCTCTTCCTTGAGCACCGGAACGTGTGCACCGTCGGTCATGGCATCCCGGAGGGCTGCACTCGGTCCGCAAACGAAACGAAGGACCGGGGCGAGGGAGGGACCTCCAGTTCCCCCGCCCAGTCCTCCAGCGAAACGATGGCTTGCAAGTACCGACTCCAGCGAGCGAGCCAGAGCTGGTGGCCGAAAGCTTTCAAGCTACGGTGCCACTGAACCAGCAGACGTACGGCGCGGTAATCGACGTGTAACAGCCGGCTCCCGTCGAGCACGACCTCGGCTTCCCGGCCGGTCAATAACGGGTGCACGCGACGCACGAGACGATCGATTCCGTCGCGGTCCAGGACGCCGGAGAGAGAGACCCAGACAGCCCGTCCATGTTGCGAGACGGTGAAGTCCAGAACGCCCGTGCGGCTGAGACGCTCCGGTGACTGGTGGGCCTTCTCTCCCGGCATGGGGCTCCATCCCCTCCGACCGCCCCTCCTTGGGCGATCACTTGTGCGTCCGATAACCCCTCCTTGGGCCATCATCCGCTTGAACCGACCGCCCCTCCCTGGGCGATCACCCGTAGAACTCATCCATGAAGACGGAATCCGGCGGTGCCAGGCTCGCCTGTTGCGCAGCGAACTGCTCCGGATCCCACAACTCCATGTAATTACCCATCCCGATCACGAGCACCTTGGCCGTGATCCCGTAAGGCGCCAAGAAGTCTGGCGCGATGGCGATCCGCCCCTGAGCATCCGGCTCGACGACGCGGCTATTGTGACTGATGCGCCGCAGCTCTGCGCGTTGTCCCTGGCCAGGCTTGCGCCCCCGCGCTCTATTGAAGGCCGCGACGAACTCGACGTACGGCAACAGATTGAGTGTCCCGTCGGGGCCGTCAGACACCACATACCGCTCGTCGGCGTGAGCCGAACCGCTACGCCGAAACCTGAACGGCAGGTTGAAACGCCCCTTGGCGTCCACAGACCGGGTGTAGGAGCCGTGGAAGCAGGATGTCGATTCGCTGTGGCTGTTCCGTTCGTCCATTGATTGGTGTCCATGGTCGCAAATTTACCAGATTGATCCGATTTCACCTTTTTTCACCACAAATCACCACCAGAAGTTACATGCACCCCACAGGAGTGTCAATCGTCTTTTTTGAGATATCGAAAATAAAATGTAACGGTCTGTTGGGCAGATAGTTATGAGTAATCTAGGCTAGGCGAGGCTCGGGTTTGCTGCCTTTTTACGACCGACCGTTCGCAAGGACACTGACCAGACCTGGCGGCACGCTCTCGACCGTAGGGATCAATGCCGCAAGTCGGTCCAAGAGGGGATCAAAATCGCACGTAGCGGCAGTCCGGTGACCTTACGGAAACGGACGACCATCAGGACGGTACCGAGCGTATAGGAGAGCGACGCGGCCCAGGCGGCCCCGACGGCACCGTGGTCCGGGATCAGCCAGAGTCCCAGAAAGACACCGACGATCACCACTAGAATACTGGCCTGGGCGTTCCAGGCCGGATGACCGCGTCCGATGAAGTCGCCGGCCAGCACCGTGGCGGGCGCCACCGCGACGATGCCCGGCAGCAACGCCCAGAGCGGGTAACTTGCGCCGGCGTACACACCCCCGCCCAGGTGTTTGAACACGATCGGAGCTACGATCGCCACCGGTACCGCGGCGACCAGCGTCGCCAGCAACCCGATGCGGACCGCGCGGGCGGCGGTAAGGTCGCGCTCGGGTTCATCGGCTCCGGCGGCGGAGCTGTGCACCAGCAGAGGTGTCAGAGCACCCGGGATGAGCCAGAGCAGTTCGCCGGCCCATACCGCCAGCGAATAGACCCCGACCACTGCCGCGCCGTGATAGTACTCCACCAGCCCCTGGTCGAGACGCAACATCAACAGGTAAGCAATGACCGACACCTGGCCGATCCAACCACGGCGTAGGTTACGGCCGACCAGAACGAACAGTCCGATCGGTGGCGACCGGACGACTGCGGCATCGTCCACCACGCATGATCGTTTCAGCAGTACGACCAGCACGACAGCAGCCAACACCTGCGCGGCTGCAAACGCGGTCACCGCGACGCCGAGCTTCAGTCCGACCAGCAGCGCGAGAGCGGCCAGGAGCAACAGATGAGTCAGCGCCCGCGCCAGGTTGACCCCCGCCCCCACGACGACGCGGCCGATGGCCAACAGGTCGTAGTTGGCGATGTCGAAAACCACCAGAGCGAGAACGGCGGCACCCACCGCGGCAGCGATGTTGCCGGTCCACCCGAGTCGCTCGCTGGCTAGCGCCGCCAGGAACGTACCGCGCAATACGAGCGGCGCCAAGACCACGAACACGACCACGCCGGCGACCCATACCGCCTGAGCCCGCAGCATGCGGGACGGTGCCACGCGGCCTTGCCGCAGGTCCGGCACCGCAGCCAGACCGACGCCTCCGTTCAGGACCGCTGCGGCGATCATCACCACCGCCAAGGTCAAACTGTAATGACCCTGCCCGACCGGCCCGAGCCGGTCGGCCACGAGCAGCACCACGACCGCGTTGGCCGCCACCTGCAGCAGACGGCTGGAGAAGATCTGGCTACCTGCGGTCAACAGGCTCATGGGCGGTCGCTCCGTCATCGGTGCACGAACCGGCGTAATTGCCGCACGGTCCGCCACCACGCCACGCTGAGCGTGTAGTGGCCCCGGACCTCGGTATCGGCTCCCAGCAAACGCTTGAAACGATTCAACGTACCGATCCCTCCGCTGCCGCCTAGGTCGAGGTAGCGCGCGCCACGAGTGCAACCCTCGGCGATCTCCTGCCACACGATCAAAGTAGCCGGAAACAGCTGCCGATTGTGTTCGGGAAGGGTCGCTCCCACCCAGGCCACGAGGCGATCGCCGTCATGCACACAGAAGTGTCCGCCGATCACCCGATCCTCGTACTCGACGTAGATCAGAAAAGCGCGCCCTTCTCCCCTTTCGGCAAGCTCCTCCAAGAGGGATAGCGGTGCCGGCTCGACGCCCCAGTGTCGGGTCGCCGCACGATAGATGGCGTGGAACTCTGCCAGCTTGGCGCGGTCGACCGAGCTGCCGGCACTGCACCCGCGTTTCACAGCGCGGTTGCGCTCGTTGCGTCGGTTGTTCGACAGGACGTGGCGCTCGACGTACGCCAGCCCACCGTCGAGCGGAATCACCGCTCCGGATACGTCACGGCGCTCAAAGCCGCGATCACTCAATAGCGATCCGAAACGCAGCTCCGTATCTGCCGCGAGACTGATACTCGCCTGCACCGTGCGTCCACCGACGAGATCGGCGTACCGATCGGCCAGAGCGCCGAAAACCTCCTGCTGGTCGGTGGGCGAGAGATCGGACGCGACGAGCGGACCGCCGCTTGTTCCGTCCAGGTGGCTGGCGTAGCGCCTCAACCGGTGGCGGCTACGGGCGACGGCAGCCAGACCACCGATCAGCTCGCCCGCGCGCCGCACCTCCAACCACAACGGAGTCGCGCCCGGGTAATGCCGGGCCACCGCTTCGGTCCACAGGGGGCGATAGAAGAAACTTGCGACCGAGACTCGTGCCACCAGCGCGGCCCAATCCGGCGGTGGAACGTCGCGCTGGTGCACCTCGATACCACCGGTCCGTCGCCACTGCCGGCCGTCAGCGTCGGCCGCGTCGCTGAGTCCGGTCATGCCGTAGTACCATCCGCCGCGCCGGCCGGTTCGGACGACGGCTGATTCGCAAGATTCGGGCTGCCGAGTAGGTCCGCAAGTTGCAGCCGAAGGCCGGCGCGGTCGCCGGCTACAGCAGACGTTATCAGAGCGGGCAAGGCTTCGGCGACGTCGGGACATGACCGACGCGAGCAGGCTCTGCGGATCATCGGATTCGCACTCGGCTGAAGTTCCTCGTCCGGTTCGATCAGCAACTCGTGCAACCGTTCGCCGGGACGCAGTCCAGTCAACTCGACACCGGGTCCGTCGTCACCATTGTCCGGGTCGAAGCCCGACAGGACCAACAAGTTACGTGCCAGTTCGAGGATCGATACCGGCTCGCCCATCTCGAGGATGTAGGTCGACCCGGCCTCGCCGAGAACCATCGCCTCGATCACCAGCAAGGCGGCCTCCTTGATGGTCATGAAGTAGCGGGTCATACCGCGATCAGTGATCGGTAAGGGGAGCCCCGCCGCGATGCGCTGTTGGAAGAGCGGCACCACCGATCCGCGGCTGCCGAGCACGTTACCGAACCGCACGGTCATAAACCGGGTCGTGCCACCGCCGTTCTGCGCCTGCTGCACGAGCCACTCCGCCAACTTCTTGGTCGCACCCATGATGTTGGTCGGCGAAACCGCCTTGTCGGTACTGATCAGAACGAAACGCTCGGCGCCGACTTGGCGGGCGAACTCGATCAAGTTCGCAGTGCCGGCGACGTTGACGATGACCGCCTCCTCCGGATTATCTTCCATCAAAGGCACGTGCTTGTGGGCCGCCGCGTGCAAGATCAACTCCGGCCGATGCCGCGTTGCCAGCACTTGCAACCGGGCGCGGTCGCGGACGTCGGCGATAACCGGGGTGAGCCGCGTCGTACCGGCATTGGGCGCCAGTTCGCCCAGAATCTCGAAGATACTGTTCTCGCCACGACCGAGCAGGATCAGCTCCCGCGGATCCAGCTCCAGCAGTTGACGGCACAGCTCGCCACCGATGGAGCCCCCGGCACCGGTGACCAGGATCGTCCGGCCCGACACCGCGGCTCGGGCGCTGCCGGCCTGGAACGTCACGCTCTCACGGCCGAGCAGATCCTCCGGTGCCACCGGCCTGACATCCTCGAAGTGGACGTCCCCTTCGATGATGGCGCGAATACCGGGGACGATCATGAACGGCAGTCCAGCCCGTTTGCAGAGAATGACCAGACGCCGGATCAGCGAGCCGGGCGACGACGGAATCGCGATCAAGATCTCCTCGGCGTCGATCCGATGCGCCGCTTCCACCAGCTCGGTCGTACCGCCGAGGACCGGTAGACCGAGTACTTCGTGGCCAGCCAACCCGGGATCGTCGTCGACAAAACCGACCGGCTCGAGTAGTAGTCCTTCCTCGCGGATCTCACGCACGAGCGACTGGCCAGCCTCGCCGGCCCCGACGATCAGCAAGCGGATCCGTTTCTGCGACTCGCGAGAATCCTGGCGGTCGCCCACCATCGCTCCCCTCCCTACCGCCGCCAGCGGCGCGGCGTAGCTCTCACCAGACCACTGCCAGGGTCCGGGTCGTCGTCTCACCCCGGTAAGTCACCGTCACCAGATAGATGCCGCTCGCCACCCGATCGCCGAGGCGATTCTCGCCCGTCCAGAAACCGTCATCGGCAGAGACTTGTGTTTGACGGTAAATCAGCTGCCCTTCGATGTTGTAGATCTCGATGGCAGCCGCGTCATCTTGCGTCTCGTCGGCACCGATGCCACCGAGCTTGAGCTGGCCATCGCCGCCATGACCCGGATACGGGTTGGGGTAGAGGTAGACCGTATCGAGCGAGGGCGATGAGTCCGCCACGTACGACGGTACCGAGATCAGTGAAGCACCCAAATCACCGCTGACCAGCAGCCGGCGGCCGTCGGGCGCAACCGCTAGCTGGCGATACGGTCCGCCCGGCAGACCGGTCACCGATCTGGGCGAATAGAGTACACCGAAGCGCGGATCGGCCAAGTAGTTGCCCAGGTCGAAATAGGCATCGATGGTCACCACCGAACCGCTCCGCCGTATCCGGTTCAATCCCACGTCGCTCAACACCCACGCGTCGTCGTTGGCATCGACCACCACGTCGACGACCGATCCCGAGATCAATCCGGTCTGAGTCGCGTTGGTCTTCTCCCGATACTCTTCAAGCAAAGTCGCGGTGCGGTTCGAGACGTTGTAGCTGAAGCGGGCAACCCCGTTGGCGCCAGCCCAAAGTGAACCATCGTTGGCAAGGGCGAGCGAACCGACCGCCTGCGCGTTGAACGGCGAGCCCGGAAACGTCGTGACCGGATCGTACCAATCGTCGTCTGTAGTATCGAGCCAAGTGATCGGATCGTCCGGGCCGGCAAACTCACCGTTGATATCCCATCTGACCAGACCGACGTCTTGGACCGCGAACCAGAGCACGTCGGCGCGCTCGAACTCTGCATCGCCCATGGTCTCACCACCCAGCTCAGCGATGCGCAAGGCGAGCCAACGATCGGCCCGGTCCCAGGCGTTCGGGTCGGTCAGAATGTCCACCCCATGCCAGTCCCCCACCATCACCACCGTACCGTCGGGGTGGGTCAGCATCCGCTTGTACCAGAGTCCGCCCAGCGGCGTATTGGACTCGTTCAAACGTCGGAAAGTATCGGCCGGTGCCGCGAAGGCCGCAGCTGGCTCGTAACGCACCACACCGGAGTAGTACTGGCTGAACCAGATGGCGCCGCTGCTGTCGGCGGCCACCGCTAGCATGCCGCCGCTGTGGTTGAACATCCCGTTCCAACCGTTTTCAGCCGAGGCTGCCTGGTAAACGTTCGTCCAGCGCGCGCTGTCGCGGCCAGAAAGCGCATCGCCTTGCCGCGCACCGATCCAGATCCCGCCCGCACTGTCGAACGACAGGCCATGGGCACCCAGGACCAACGAGGCATCGATGGTCCAGGTGTCCCAACCGCTGGGAGAGCGGCGCCCCAGGTA
>JAUVBS010000462.1 GCA_030591105.1 bacterium
GAATCGGCAGCGATGTCACTCTGCCAGTCGCTACCGGCGTGAGCAAAGATGATGTAAGTGAAAGGATCGTCGTCGGCGTAGTCGGACAGATCGACCGAACCGTCGGCTTGGGTTCCAGCGTCGGCGCTGCGGATCATGTCGCGGACGAGTCGTTCGAGGGAGGTCAAGTCCCAGAAACTGCCGCTTTCACCGGGCCCGTAATCAGCGATGTCGCTGAGTCGATAGCTCACCTCTGGCTCCGGCGATAGAACCGAAAACTCGATGGCCAGCCGCCTGCCCGACTGGAACCGGTAGAACTCGCGCAACCCCACCAGATGCGCGCCGAAGTAAGCCGCATCGTGGGGCGGCGGGTCGATGTGCGGCTTGGGGGTACTCGGAACCGGATCGAGCATGAAGTCGCCGCCGGGCGATACGGTGGTCAGGTCCGGCCGCCGATTGGTCTCGAACGCGATCCGTATCAGCAGGACACGTAAGGTGTCGGTGCGGTCTGCGGCCAGCTGCGCGCCGCGTGCCTTGGCCGTCGCGAAACCGCCGCTACCGGTGAAAAGTGCCGGGCCCAGCCCACGCTCGGTGAGCAAACGGTGACTCTTGCGCGATACGCCGCGCTCGCCGAGCAGGTCGTGGACGCGGGCGAATCGCCGCTGGTAGGCGACCTGTCGTCCGCGCTCGCGCTCGAGTCGCTCGCGCCCACCGGGACGGCTGGTCAGGTCAGACCAACCGCTGCGCTGGGCACGCCAACGCTCGGGCCACGCCGTCTCGCCAGCCGTTACCGCGTCCGCGGCCAGCCAGCAAACACACACCAGACAGGCGGTGATAACCGGCCGCCACGGCCGTAGCCGATTGGTCAGCCTCAACAGCCAGAGCAAACAAAGCCTCCGGGATAGCCCCCCGGCCGTTAACGCCGGAGGGACCGTTAGTATCGTGACCGCTAGAAACGAAACGCCAGGGAAAATCTATTCACCCGGGACAGCGATTGGGCCTGCGGCACAGACGCCCAGTCGAAGACGATGGCCTGCCCCGTCCAACGCTTCAGATCGACTCCGAAGCCGTAGGTGGCGTCGTTGATGTCACCGTAATTCGCGGACTTGTAACCGACTCGCACGAATAGCGACGAGACGTAGTTCCATTCCACGCCGGCACCCCACTCGTTCTGGCTGGTGTCGAATCCGTAGCCGTAATCGTTCTTGTCGCTGTCGTACTCATATAGCGGCACTTGGTAATCGCCGACGAGCAACAGACCCATCGCTTCGGAACTGTACAGGCTGTAGGCCAGGCCGACTTTGAAGGCGCGCGGCATCGGGTCGCTCTGATCAGCATCGACGTGCTTGATGTCGGGTCCGAGGTTGGTTATCGCGGTGCCGAAGTTCATACGCAGGCTGGGGATCTTCCAGAGCAAGCCCAAGTCGACGCCGAACGAGTCGCCCGAACCGCTACCACCGACATCTTGGATCACGTCGGCGGGCGCCAGCTTGTCACGGAAATACTTGACCCCAAGACCCAGTCCGACGTTCGGGGTGATCCGCACGCCGTAGACAGCACCGACGGCGAACATATAGCTCGAAAAGGTACCACGTGGGTTCTGGTCCTCATCGATGGCGATCTGCTCACCCATATCGAGGTAGTTGATATAGAACCCGATCGCGCCACTGCTCCCGAGCGGCGCCGCGTAACCGCCCCAGTAAATCGCGATGTCACTGGCCAGGTCCGGCACCAGGCTCGACTGCATGATCTGGATATCGTGCTGCTCCGGACGGGTCGGGACGAACGCCAGACCGCCGGGGTTCCACCAACTCGCGGTCGCATCTTGAGCGAGCGCAACGCCCGCCTCGCCGAGGGCGTTGTAGCGAGCACCGATGGGAAAGGTCAGGTTGATGGCCCCCGCTCCCGAGCCGGCCAGGGCAACACTACCTGCGCCCAGGATGCCGATGAACACCAGGACGGCTGCCAACAAATTCCTCTTCATTGCAGATTACCTCCGATTAGCCACTGCCAGATCGAGTGCCGGAACCATACCGGCCACTCATAATTATACCGATCACCTCATGATGACGAGCTTGCCCGTCTGCTTCGCGTCATGCCCACCGTTGTCCGGCCAGCTCCCGCGCAAGACATAGAGATATACCCCGTTGGCAATCTCATCCCCTTCCGTATCCCGACCGTCCCACTGCAAGATCTTCGGTCCGCCGGAGGGAAACTGTTGCCGAACCTGTTTGATCCGGTGCCCCCCCAGGGTGTAGATGTCCCACCTCACATCCATCGGGTCGCTCAACTCGAAAACCAGTCGGC
>JAUVBS010000114.1 GCA_030591105.1 bacterium
AGAGGTCGTGCACGCCGCGCGCGCGCCAACGATCTTGCAGGCGCTGGAGCAAGTCCGGATCGGTCTCGAGTGGTACGCCGGCCCAGGCAGCGACCCCCTCGCGTGTGATATCGTCGGGTGTCGATCCAAGCCCACCATAAACGACGACCAGCCCGGCACCAGTTCGGTTCAAGGCCGCGACGATATCCTCGACCGTATCGTGCACCACCTGAATACCGCGCACCGACACGGCGTGAATACCGAGAGCGCGCTGCACCGACCGGCTGTTGGTGTCCGCGGTGCGGCCCTCCAGCAGTTCGTCGCCGACGGCGATCAACCAGACCGGCACTCCGCCACCCGGCTCACAAGACGTACGTCCCACAGCGTTACCAACCGGTCAGGCGCACGGTCAAATGCGTCGCCAGACACGCGAGCACGCCGGCACCGAGATCGTCAGCCACGATACCGAGGCCGCCACCACCGCCGAGCCGTTCGAGCCGCCTCACTCCCAGCGGCTTGAGGATGTCGAAGAATCTGAACCAGAAAAACCCGGCCAGCCAACCGACCCAGCCGGCGGCCGCCACCGCGAAATAGGTCACCAGCATGCCGGCCACCTCGTCGATCACCACGAGCTTCGGATCCTCCCGACCGACATCCGCAGCAATACGGCCGGCAATCGGTATGCCGATCGCCGTGACACCGACGATCAGCAGCGCTTGCAGCCAGAGCGGAACCGGCACCACCACGATCCAGATCAAGAAAACGAGGAAGCTGGCCGCCGTCGCCGGGGCGATCGGTGCATAGCCGGTTCCGAAAAATGTTCCGATGAGATAGAGCAAAGGACGGGGCATGGTTGACCTTTCGTTACGGCCCATAATACGCCAGATACCCGTGATGACCAAGGGTACAGAGGGTAACCGCGTACACGGATTCTGCCGCCGACAAAATTGCCGCGGACAATATCGGCCGCGGATAAAAAATAGCCGCCGTCGAGACGGGGGCTGTCTTGGTATTGGGGTATGGTGCGGCGTGAGCCGAGAGTGACCAGCGCGCCGGCGAATCAGGAGGACTGCAGTTGCCGCAACACCTGTTTCGCCACGCACTTGAGCGTATCGAAGACACCGTCGCCCTTGACGGCGACCGCTTCGAAGGAGTCGTAGCCTTCGGTGTTGAGCTCCTCCTCCAGATCCGGAATCGGCAGCGCGTCGGGCATGTCGCGCTTGTTCCACTGCATCACGAACGGAATCTTGCCGATGTCGAGATCGAATTCCTTGAGGTTGTCATGCAGGTTATAGAGCGACTCGATATTCGCGTCGAACCGCGCTTCGGAGGAATCGCCCACGAACACGATACCGTCGACACCGCGCAGGATCAATTTACGGCTGGCGTTGTAATAGACCTGGCCCGGCACCGTATAGAGATGAAAACGGGTTTTGAAACCCTTGACCTCTCCCAGTTCCAACGGCAAGAAATCGAAGAAGAGGGTACGATCCATCTCGGTCGCCAAGGTTACCAACTTGCCCTTGGTATCGGGCGCCAGTTTGTCGTAGACGTACTGGATATTGGTGGTCTTGCCGCCGAGGCCAGGGCCGTAGTAGACCACCTTGCAGTTGATTTCCCGCGACGAATAATTAATCAGCGACACTTCCGCGACCTCTCGGTTTCGTCCCGCATCCCGGACGCTGTGAGCGTGCCGGTCAGTCGACGAACAGGTTGTCGATCTCCGCTTCCGCTTCCTTGGTAAAGGACGCGTCGAAGGTGTCGTACTCCTCGTTGCGGTATTCCAGCTTCTCGTACAAGCCGGTGATCACCACGTCGAGCGTTTCGACCGCTTTCTTGACACGAAGGCGCACCAAACCAAGGGTGGTGCGTTTATCGAACAGCACCACCAAGACCACGCCGTGCGCGATCTTGCCCAGGTACATACTCTCGCGCGAACCCTGATGGTACAACGTGCTGAAATCTCGTTCACCGATCAGCTTGGCCAACTGGTAGTTGGCCTCGAAATCGGCGGCGCAAAGCGACGCGAAGCTCAAGATATCGAAAGTCACTTCGGCACCCGATTGGGCGATGAGTTGACCGGTCCGATCGATCAAGATCACATTCTGGGAGTGACTACTGCGCAAGAGGTCCTCGAGCGCGTTATTCATCGCCCAGTAATCTTCTTCGAAAATAGCCCATTCGGTTCTAACCATTGCGTTCTCCGCGACCGGTCAGGTACGAGAATGACCACCAGCAAACTGCGGTCCTGCAATGAGGTATCGTCCCGCCCGCCGACCCCTTGAGCAGAATCGCGCAAAAGTTCGGGAGTGATTCTCTCGCGGCTGGACAGGAGATCAGTACTGGCGGCGGTATTCAAATGCACGCTGGAGAGTCGCCTCGTCGGTATAAGCGAGCGCACCACCGACCGGGATGCCGGTCGCCAAACGGGTCAGCCGAAGCCCGTGTCTCTCGACCAGCCGTTGGATGTACAGGGCGGTCGTCTCACCTTCAACGCTCGCGTCGAGCGCCAGTATCAACTCCGTGACCTCGTCCTGCTCGACGCGTGTGGCTAAGCGTGCGAACGGCAGATCGTCCGCACGTACCCCGTCCAACGGTGACAGCAAGCCGCCGAGCACGAAGTAGCGACCGCGGTAGAAACCGGCTTTTTCGAACGGCAAGATATCGATGGGTGACGCGACGACGCACAGCAGAGTCGCGTCGCGCCGTGGCTCGCTGCAAATAGCGCACGGATCGGCTTCGGTGATGGCACCACAGCGACTGCAGTGGCGTACCCGGTCCGCAGCCTCGCGTACCGCGTCGACCAGGTCGGCACCGGTCTGCGGATCGGCGATCAGGTGCAGGGCGACGCGGGTGGCCGATTTGCGCCCTAGTCCCGGTAGACGACCAAAGCACCGCACGAGCCGCTCGAGCGCTGGCGACTGGAATTCACCGCCGGAGAACCGAGAGTTGGCATCGCGGGCACACACCGTTGCAGCACCGCCCCGCCTCAACCGACGCCCGGCAAATTCAGGCCGGGCAAGTTCATACCGCCGGTGACCGAGCCCATCTCCTGCTCCACCAGTTCCTCGACTTTTCGGGTCGCCTCATTCACCGCTGATACGATCAGATCCTGCAGGAACTCCACATCCTCGGGGTCGATCGTTTCGGGTTTGATGGTCAGGCTCACCAGCTGGTGCTTACCATTCATGACGGCCTGGATCTGACCACCGGCCACCTCGGCGGTGACCGTCCGGCTGGCCAGCTCCTCTTGCACTTTGGCCATCTTGGCTTGCATCTGCTGGGCCTGTTGCATGATCGCGCGAATGTCCATACTGCCTCCGTAGCTACGGCCAGGTTCCGGCAACTCACCGGTCCTGCGGCCGAAATCAGTCGCGGTCCTCATCGGTATCGGTCACCGGTTCGTCCGGTGACTGGCGAGCCCACCGCTCTCGTTCGCTGTCGGCGAGAGGCTTGCCGTGCATCAACTCGACCAGATCGTTCAGGGCTGCATCGGTACGGCACGCCGCGGTGAGCGACTCTTCGCTCGTCGGCGCCACCTGCCGACGTAGTTTGTCGGTCGCCGGAAAGTCCGCCTGCTCGGTGCCAGTGACAAACTCCAGACGTAACGGCCGGCCCCAGTGCGCCGCTACAGCTTGAATGATGACGTCGCGGTCCGCCGCCAGATTTCGCATCTGGAACGCCTTCCCCTCGGGAAAAGCGATGACCAGTTTGCCGCGCTCCTCATCCACCGAGGGCAACGCCTCCATCAAGCAGGAAGCGATGCGTGGGTGCGAGGACATCAGCGTCGTGATCAGGCCAGCCCAACCGGTGACCGCCTGGGCACCACCGGCGGCCGATCCCCCGGTGGCAGATGCTTGGTCTCCCGAACCGGGTGCGGTCGTAAGATCCGTGGCGGCGGTCGCGGCAGTGGTGGCTGCGACGGTAGCGGCAGCGGTGGCTGCGGCGGTAGCGGCAGCGGTGGCTGCGGCGGTAGCGGCAGCGGTGGCTGCGGCGGTAGCGGCAGCGGTGTCAGCGGCGGTATCCGCGGCGGTAGCGGCAGCGGTGCCGGCGACGGTGTCGGCGGCCACCGGAGCTGCGCCCGACGGCAGCGCCCCACCCTGCTGGCGCAACAGGTCTCCCAGACGCCGCGCCAGATCCGACAGCAGTACCCGTGACTCGAACCGGACGAGCTCGACGACTGCCGCCTCGAGCAAGATGCGCGGCTGGCCGCTACGGTGGATCCGCTCGAAGTGCAGACCGGCGCGGTCGATCAACGCAAGCAGATCTTGCTCGGCGAAGTGCTCTGCTTGGCGCTGTAGCGTCGCGAGTTGCTCGGTCGGTAGGTCAACCAGTGACGCTAGCTGCGGGTCGATCTTCAAGAGCAACAAGTTGCGGAAGTCGGTCACCAAACCGCGCGCGAACGCCGACAGGCTATGGCCCGAAGCGGCGAGCTGGTCGACCAGACGCAACGCCCGGGCTGGATCGCTGGCGATCATCGCCTCATTGAATTCTTGGTACACTTCGGCGCGCACCAACCCGAACAGCGAGACCACCGCACCCTCGTCGATATCGCCGTCGCAGCTGGCAACCATCTGGTCGAGCAAGCTCAAGCCGTCGCGCAGGCTGCCCTCGGCGAGGGAGACCAGCAAGCTCAGACCGCTGTCCTGCAGCGCTATCTCCTCGGTCTGAGCAATCTCGCGTAGCCGGCCGGCCAGCTCGTCCGGCGTCAACAGCCGGAAGTCGAACCGCTGGCAACGTGACAGGATCGTGCGGGGAATCTTGTTCGGTTCGGTGGTTGCGAAGAAGAAATAGACACTCGGCGGCGGCTCTTCGAGGATCTTCAAGAGCGCGTTGAACGCGCCCTTCGAAAGCATGTGGACCTCATCGATGATGAAGACCCGGCAGCACCCCTCGGTCGGCGTGTACTGCGCCATGTCACGCAGCTCACGGACGTTGTCGACACCGGTATGCGACGCGGCGTCGATCTCGAGCACGTCGAGGTAACTACCCTGGGCGATGCCGTTGCAGACTGTGCAGACGCCGCACGGGTCGCCGTTCTGCTGGTCGGGGCAGTTGAGCGCCTTGGCCAGCAGCCGGGCCACTGTCGTCTTGCCGCAACCGCGCGGCCCGGCGAATACGTAGGCGTGGCTCAGCTTACCCTTGCGGATCGCCGCGCGTAACGTGCTGGTCACGTGCTCTTGGCCGACAACCTGAGCGAAGGTGGCCGGGCGGTATTTGCGGGCTAGCGCTTCATAAGACATAGCAGTCGCATCCCGGCAGTGGGTGGCGGGCGCTCGGGCGAGGCCAACGCCGGTGCGAAAAGAGTGGGTCAGGCTGACGGCGCACTCACCGAAGGTAGCGTACCGCTGCTACTTTCCAGTCCTGACGGAATTAGCGCTCCGACGTCACGCCGGGCCTGACCCATCGGATCTCGGGGGCGGCGACCAGCCGCTCAATAGCGGCCTAGCTGCTCGCCCCGGGACAGTTGGTGGAGATGAGCGGGCTCGAACCGCCGACCTCCTCGTTGCGAACGAGGCGCTCTCCCGAACTGAGCTACATCCCCACGATAGGCATCAATATAGCGCCGGCTCTTACCGGCGTCGAGACCGGTGCTGCGGTCTCATAAATCCGTGGCGGAGAGGCAGGGATTCGAACCCTGGGAACCCCGAAGGGCTCAACGGTTTTCGAGACCGCCCCGTTCAACCGCTCCGGCACCTCTCCACGAAGGCGGTGTCAGACCTGGCGGAGAGGGAGGGATTCGAACCCTCGGTACCCGAAGGTACACACGATTTCCAATCGTGCCGATTCGACCGCTCTCGCACCTCTCCGCTGCTGAGCGGCGGCCAATATAGCATCGATACCATGTTTTATCAACTGGCTGGGTCAGCGCTGGCGACGGGCGCGGAAGAAGTCCTGCAGGAGCGCAGCGCACGGCTCGGCCAGGATCCCGGCGACCACCTCTACCCGGTGTCGGTACGGGTTTCCGTCCAACAGCCGGGCGGTCGAGATCACTGCGCCAGCCCGCGGATCGCTGGCGCCAAAAACGAGGGTCGCGACCCGGCAGAGCAGCAGTGCACCGCAGCACATGGTGCACGGTTCGAGGGTAACGTAGAGCGTCGTTGCGTCGAGTCGCCAGTCGCCGGCACTGCTGGCGGCGGCACCGAACGCGAGGATTTCCGCGTGGGCGGTCGCGTCGCCGAGCGCTTCGACCTGGTTGCGTCCCCGGCCAAGTAACCGCCCCTCGCGGACGACGACCGCGCCGACCGGTACCTCCCCCGCTTCGCCGGCCTGTTCGGCCTCGCGCAACGCCTCTCCCATCCAGCGCTCGTGTGACCGAAAGGCGGCCTGCAAGTCGCTGCCAGAATCGTTGCCAGAATCGCTGCCGGGGTCGCTCACCGGACTTCGCCCTCCTCGGCAGCCACATTACCGTAGCGATCGAAGACCTCGACGCGTACCCGCCACGGCCGCGTTGCTACCGACCCGCCTGGTCGCGGATAGGTGACATCGATCTCGAAACGTTCGGCCAGGCTGTCACAGATCCCGTCCAGCGGATCGAGCCTGTCGACGGTGCCGTCCGGCAGTTCGAGGCGTGCTCCAGCCAGCGCACTCATGGCATCCTCGGCGCTGAATTGCAGCCGGAAACCGGTATCGTTCTGGCTCAGTTTGAGACCACTGAGCTGCGGTGGCGTGTTGTCGACCTGCAACGGTGCCACCGTGCGGTAGACCGTGTCTGCCGCTGCAGGGGTATTGTCGAGCCGATCGCTCGCCCGTAAGCGTATGACATAGCTGCCGTCCGCCACATCGGCGGTATCCCAGCTACCGACCACGGCGTCATGTTCAGCGCCGATGGGGCGCCAGG
>JAUVBS010000395.1 GCA_030591105.1 bacterium
ATCGCGGCGGTCCGCGCACGCCAGGTGCGCAATTTCCTCTGCCTGCTGTTGCTCTCCCACGGCACACCGATGTTGCTGATGGGCGACGAAGTGCGGCGCACACAGGACGGCAACAACAATGCCTACTGTCAGAACAATCGGCTGGGTTGGTTTGACTGGAAAGGTTTGACTCGACACGCCGACCTGCTCCGTTTCACCCGCTTGCTCGTGGAGTTCGCGCAGGCGCTGCCGCTACTGCAAACCGATCGTTTCTGGGCCGTCACCAGTCCGGACCGGCCAGGCGATCTGAGCTGGCACGGTATCGAGGTGGGCCGGCCCGACTGGTCGCACCGGTCGCACAGCCTCGCTTACACCCTCCACGACCCGACCAGCACTCACGACACCCACCTGATGGCTAACGCATACTGGCGCCCGCTGGAGTTCGCGCTACCGGAGCCGCCGGACGGACGTACCTGGCACCGGATCATCGATACCTCACTGACCGCTCCCGATGACTGCCAGCTGCCCGGCGAGTCCGCTCCGCTGCACGATCGAACCTACCGCGTCGAGTCGCATACGGTCGTCGTCTTGCACGCCATCTAGAATTCGTTCGCTGTGCCTTCGAGAATGTGTCCGTGGGGTTTCGGCGTGAGGGGGGCCGTGGGGCGGACGGCCGCGGCGGTTTGAGACTGATTGGTACTTGCCACCGGCGCCGGTATGATCGACCATCCCGCCATGGCTACCGACCGCTGCTCCCATCAGCTATTCGCTCGAGCCACGGGCGTGCTACTTGTTGTCGCGACGGGGTTGTCGCTAGAAGTAGTCGCGTTGCCGGCGGCGACTGCGCACGCGCGCGCGGTCGCCGTCCTCGACGCCCCAGCTGACACCGCCGCCGTTTCGACCACCGATGCCCTCCTCGGCGCCATGAGCAGCCCAGCAGTTGAAGCCCTGGAGAGCGCCGACGCGGCCGCGGACGCAGCCAGCGACGCCGCGCGACGTCCCCGCATCGGTCTGGCGCTGGGCGGCGGCGCCGCCCGCGGTGCGGCCCACGTCGGTGTGCTGAAGATCATCGAGCAGATGCAGATTCCGGTGGACTACATCGCCGGTACGAGCATGGGCGCCATCGTCGGCGTCATGTACGCGCTGGGCATGTCCGCCGACGAGATCCAAGCCGCCTTGCTGGCCATCGACTGGAGCGATCTGTTCTCCGACCGACCCGATCGCCAGATGCGCTCGATCCGCCGCAAGCAGGACGACACTTGGATTCTCATGCCGCTCGAATTCGGAATGAGAGGCGTTAAACCGGTTCTACCGCCCGGTTTGGTCGCTGGCCAGAAATTCACTTTCGCGTTCGATATTCCCGGTCTCTATACCTCCGGTCACGACGGTTTCGACAACCTGCCCATTCCGTTCCGTGCCGTCGCCACCGATCTGGAGACTGGCGAGATGGTGGTGCTCGACCGCGGCAATCTGCTGCGGGCGATCCGGGCTTCCATGGCGGTACCGGGGGCTTTCCCGCCGCTGGAGATCGACGGTCAGCTGCTGGTCGACGGTTTTCTGGTGCGGAATCTACCGGTGGACGTGGTCCGCGACATGGGCGCCGATATCGTCATCGCTGTCGATGTCGGTCATCTGCCCGACGATACCGATCGGGATCAGCTCCGAACGCTCAAGGGTGTAATCGGCCAGATGTCGGTCATCCAGTCACGGGCGAATGTCGAGCCGCAGTTAGCCGATGCCGACGTCGCCATCCAGGTCGCAACGCGCGATCTGACCGGAATGGAATTCACCGAGATGGCGGGGATCATCCCGCGCGGGGTGACCGCCGCCGAACAGCAGGCGGACGCCCTGGCTCCCTACGCCATCAGCAACGATGCCTACGCAACCCATCGCCGACACGTGCGCAACCTGGAGCGGCCGGCCCAGGCAATCCCCATCGTCGATGTCATCGTCCTGGACAATCAGACCCGCGTCGACGACCGCGTATTATGGCGCCGCATCACCCAGCCCACCGGACAACCGCTGGACATTCCGCGTCTCGAGCACGACCTCGGCCGGATCTACGAGCTGGGTCTCATGGAGTCGGTCGACTTCCGGCACGAACGTGAGGACGACTGGAATGTGCTGAAGATCACCGCCTGGGAAAAGCCATACGCGCGGGCGTTGCTCCGCCTGGGCTTCGCTTACCGCCAGAACTACCAAGGTCGCAGCCGCGTCTCGCTCACCGCACGCATCAACTTGCTCGAGATGAACGGGTTGGGCGGGGAGTGGCGCACCGACTTGGCCCTCGGCGCGAGGGACATCGTGTGGACGGAGTGGTACCAACCGGTCAGCTTCCACCGTACTTTCTTCCTGTCTGCGTTTGCCGGGTTCCAGTCTTTGCTCAACCCGGTGTTCACCGACGGTTTTCGGGTCGGCGAGTACCGATACCGATCGAGCCGTATCGGTGCCGAAACCGGGGTGGCTCTCGGCCGCTACGGCGAGGTGCGAGCGGGAGTGATGTGGGGCCATGACCGTGTGGACAACAGTTCCGGCAATACTGGTTATCCCGACGCCAAAGACGATTACGGCGCGTTCGTCACCCGCGGTCTCTTGGACATGTTTGACGAACACCAGGTGCCGCGCCACGGCTACGGCGGCAACCTCCGGGCGGAATTCTCGAACTTCAGCCTCGGCACCGATGTTCGCTACGATCGGATCCTCGGCGATTTCATGGCCGCAACGACCAGCGGCCGCCACACTCTCCAGATCCACGTCGAAGGCGGCAGCGATCTC
>JAUVBS010000053.1 GCA_030591105.1 bacterium
CTTGTTCGTGGCACTCCAGGCAGGTCGCGGTGCCTTCGTAGTGCTCGAAGTACTCCTGGTGTGCGTAGGTCACCTTACCCGCCGCGGCCTCGCCACCGGGCGAGACCGCGACGAACAGACTGACCGACGCCACCAGCAACCACATCTGTGTGCGTCGCATGCTAGCTCCTCTTCGGCGCCTAGAACCGCGCCGTCAGGCCGAGGGTAACGGCCCAGGCGTTGGTATAGGTCGGGTAAGCGGTCATCGGAATGTCGCCGCTCGCCGGCTCGAGCTCTTTCGGTTCACCGAGCTGCCAGCCCGATCCGCTGTACTTGTAATTGTAGTTGATGTACGCCAGCTTGACGATGAATCGGCGGTAGATGCGATGGGTCAAGTACCCCTCCCAGACGTCGCCGCGCGTGTTGGTCTTCGGTGCGATGATGTCGTCCTGGGCCGGCGTGAAGTTGAACCAGTACTTCGAGCCGTGGTTGTACTCGAGACCGAATTTCGTCTTCTCTTGATTGAAGTTGTAGCGGGCGCCGACGTACCACATGGTCGCGTCCTGCGACACGGGTGTACTGAACGGATCGCTGAACAGACCGCCGAACGGGGTCGTCACGTTGTTCGGATGACTCTTCATGTAGTTGATGCTACCGAAGTAGTCCAGCGGACCGTCCCGCCGCGTCACCAGCAGACCGGCCAGGTCGATGTCGCCGAGATTGGCCGACGGGGTGAAGCGCATCACCAGCGGTGCTCCGACCGGCTGGCCGGTCACCGGGTTGTCCGGTAGCACGACCAGACCGTTGAAACCGTCGGTCACGTCGAAGCCCCTGGCGAGAGTCGTCTGGATGAACATCTGCTCGGTATCGTAGAGGTCCCAGTTGATGCCGAAGAAGATGGCGTCGTCGAGCGGATTCTCGGTCACCACGCCGTTGGCATACTGGGACTCGTAACCGAGACCGTAGCAGAGGCGCAAAGTGTTCCAGTCGGTGATGTTCCAGCCAACCGTGATGCCGTCGAACTGGAAGTCGATCAGCGTCGCGAGGGGCGAGCCACCGCGTTTCTCGTCGTGACGATAGTGCATGGGCGGGCCGTTGGTCGACGGCCGGCGGCCGACGCTCAGGTAGAGCGGCGCGTGGAACAGGTCGGTCCAGGTGAAGTAAGCGCGCTCGACCCGGAGGAAGTCACCGTTCGGTACGCTGGAACTGTTGCCGTCGATGATGAAGCTGTTGCTCTGGCCGTTGAAGACATGTACGCCGGTCGCATCGCCCCAGGTCTTGTACATGCTCAGCCGCCCCGTGAACGTGATGTTCTTGGCCACGCGGGCGTTGATGTTCAGACGGAGCCGGTTGGTGTAGAGCGCGTGGTTACGGGTCTTGTATCCTTCTCTCAGCGTGTTCGGCTGTAACAGCGCCATCAAGCCCTGCTGTTGTTCGGGTGTAAAACCGGCCAACATCTCCTGCAGGCCGGCAAAGGTCAACCCGTGGGCGAAGTAGAGGTAGTCGGCGTAGTTACCGGCGATGGCGTCGTTCACGTCATCGACGAAGGTAGCCGCTTCAGCAGGGGTCGAAGGCATCGACACGAACCCGCCGCCGACGGCAAACAAGCTGTTGACCATCAGCGACTGCATATGGATGCCGTCGTAGTAGGTCGGGAACTCGTATTCGAGGGTGTGGATCTGGAAGCGGTAGTCGCCGGTGAAGTTGATGCGATCCTTGAGCGCGTGGCTCTCGGCCTTTTCGACCTTCTTCTCTAACTGCTTGATCTTGGCGCTGTCGTCGGCCACGGCAGTGCCGGCCAGAAGGGCGACGGCCACCAAGCTGACCACGAACCATGTGAAACTCGTCTTCATGACGTCTCCTTTCAGACAGTTAGCCGGTCGCTCATTCGTCAAAGCAGTCGACCGGCCGGTCGCGGTTACCGAATACAATCAGTTCGATCAACCGCAGGTCATCGGCTCCTCGGAGTCTGCGGCGTGGTCGATACAGAATTTGCGCAGCTTCTTGAGCATGTCCTTGGTGAGGAATTCCGGTACCGGTTTGCCGCCGGTCACCTCGTCAGATACCTCCTTGTGAGTCTCGGCGAGGACGCCGTCGTAGAACTCGTCCCACTGGTCCATGATCAGGGACATGGGGGTGTACTCACCGTACTCGGAATCGGCAGCGTGGCAGTTCTTGCAGTAGGTCTGGTACAGCTGCTTGCCGTTCAGTTTGGTGGGGTCGACCGTCTCGACGGCCTGCTTCTCGGTCGCTTTGACCGCACTCTCGGTGGTCTGTTTGTCGTCGCCCAGCGCGGTGCCGCTCAGTAACAGGGCCAGCACCAGCGTCAAGCTTGCCACGGTCCTCATCTTCGCTCCTCCTCGGTTCCGCTGTACGCTGTCGCGCCAGCGCAAAGGTGTTGATCGACTAACAACCTCGAGATGCCGATCGAGCATCTTCCTTTTCAATTGATATCGAAACTAGAGGGGTAGTTTGCTGGATGTCAAGAAGCGCCTCAGCAGCACGCAGGCCGCGTAAATCGTTGTCGTTACTGTACTATGGAATACCTGCTTGGTGGTGGGATATAGTTGTCAGCGTTGAAGTTAGGTCGTATCGCCGGCCAGCGGGCGTACCATTGTGGCGATGAACGTGCAGCGGCGGTGACGGGCCGGTGACAATCACAGCCCTACCAGCGGGGCGTCCTGTTAGTTGCTTGACGGGGCTGACGGGGTCAGTTCACCAATGTCGCTGCCCGGGTGTATTGCAGTCCGGCCGCTTGTAGCCGGTAGAAATAGGTGCCGGCGGCAACCGGCCGACCGGCGTCGTCCCGACCGTCCCAGTGTACGGTGTGCGATCCGCCGGCCCGGCTGCCATCGACCAGTGTGCGTGTGACACGGCCCCGCACATCGACCACCACTAATGAGACCTGGCCGGCGTGGTGCAGATCGAACCGGAAGGTCGTACCTGGGTTGAACGGGTTGGGGTAGTTCGGATGCAGCACTGCCGCGGCACCGGGCAACGCCTCACCGACGGCGGTCGGGTTGGTCGGGCTGTGTTGAAATTCGTACCAGTCGGCGGGTGCGATCCGCGGCATGGCGGCGGTACGGTCGTCGCCGTCGGCAGCTTCGATGTAGTATTCGCAGATCGTCTCGAACGGTGGTGCCGGGATGGTCGCGGTGAAGCTGTCGAGACCGGCCGCTGCCATCGCCAACATCTGCCACGGACCGCCGTCGTGACGGTAGACGGTTTGCGACAGAACGACCGGAGCATCGCCGTGGGCGTGGATGTGGGCGGTGACCGGCGCTGGGCCGTTGTGCGGTTCGCGGATCGGGATGTGACCCACACGCAACATCGCGCGGTCCATGACCCCTTTGGCGCGGCAGTGCAGAGCGTCGTCGCTCAAGAACCCGCTGTAGTAATACCCCTGGACGACGTAGCCGGGCGCGGCCTCCTCGTACGCAGCGATCGCATCCTGGTCGTATGTCGAATTGCCGAAGAACGGGACGTAGATGTGGTCGTTGAGGATCAGACTGTTGGTGTACGACGCCGGCGCGTTGCCGCCGATGTTGTAGCAGTAGACGCGGTGGACCTGGTAATTGCGGCCGGTCGAAGCGGTCAGTGAGGCCAGCAAAGTCGCCCGCTGTTGCAGATCGTCGTAGGTCCAGTGGCTCTCCCAGACTTCCTTGACCAGTACCGTCTCTTCGTCGAGAAATTTGGCCCAGGTGTCGATGTGGTGGATGCCGCCGCTCTCGATGTAGTCGAGCACGACGTAATTTTCGACTCCGTAGTAGTCGAACATCAGCTGGTCGACCTCGCCTTGGCTCATGCCGTTGTGCGAGGCGGCCTCGTTGTATACCAGCCGGGTCGAACTGCTGATGTGGGCGCCGTCGGTCATGTAGTTGCCGCCGGTGTGGTACATCGAGTGGCTGCGGACCGGCAGACCCTGTTGCTCGGCGAAGTAGATCGGGATCAGGTTGTCGTCCGGTCGCCAGGGCCGGTTATAGGTGTGGTCGATGATGGCGATCTCGTCGTTGCCGTCGAACACGAACCAAGGGCCGTAGTCGCGGGTCCAGATCGAGTCATTGGCTCTGATCAGGAACTCGACCTGATCCATGTCGACGCCGTTACTGGTCAGCGAGCTGATTGCCGAGTTGTGGTAATTATTCGCTACGACCACGTGTAACGTGACCTGGTCGTCGAAGTCGCGCAGCAAACTGTAAGGCAATCCCAAGGGGTAACGGATCAAAACGCCGCTACACGGTTCCCATTCCGCACAGTTACGCACCGGGGCCAGCGGCGGCGGGTCATCGCGTGTGTCCCGGTGGGGCATCTCGTGCTCGCGCCCACGCCAGCGCACTCGCTCGTGGGCAGTCTCGTGGTGCGGTAAGAGCAATTCCAGTCCGTCGACGTCCCATTCGTGGGGTTCGGCTGGCTCGGTGGCGCTGACGGACTGGGTGTCCGTCGCGACGGCTACCGTGGGAACGGCAGTCACGGTCGCCAAGATCGCCGCGAAAATGAACATAGCCAACCAGGAGTGCTGATCGAGCCGCATGAGAAATCTCCTGACACAAAGAGACCGTGATGAAGGTACCATTATACCACGTCCTGCCTGACGATTCGAGCCCCCAGAGTCCCCGATCACTGTGGGCGACGGATTACCCTTGTCGGATTACGTCAGGTCTGGAACATTCCCACCTGAGGCATCGTCACCGGCTCCTCGCTGATGTCGAGTCCGATTTGTTTGCGCACCGCCACCTGCGGCCAAGCGGGACGATCTCTCGCAGCAGTAGCTCGCTACGGCCAGTCATGCCCGGTCCCGATTAGCTGTGTATTTCAATTGGAGGCAAAGCGATGAGACAGTTCCTGCGTGCGTTCTTCGCCTCGTTGCTAGCGCTGGTCGTGCTGCTGGCGGTCGGCGCGGGCATCGTTGTGCTGCGTTATGGCGGCGAGACGAAGATCGAGGATCATAGCTGGCTGCACATCGATCTCTACGGTCAAGTTCTCGAGTACGATCCGCCCGGTGAGCTCTTGAGCCAGGTGACAGGCGGCGACGTGCTGACCCTGCAACAGATCCTCGAGAACCTCGCCAAGGCGGCCGTTGACGACCGCATCGAAGGCGTGATCATTCAGATGTCGACCAGCCACAGCGCCGGCCGGGCGAAGCTTCAGGAGATCCGGCAGGCGGTCCAGCGGGTCAGGGCCGCAGGCAAACCGGTTCTCGGTTATGCCGACACCATGAACCGTCACACCTATCTATTGGCCGCCGCCTGTGACTCGCTCTATCTGCCGCCGTCGGCTTACGTCGATTTTCGCGGTATGTCGAGCAGTGCTCCTCATTTCAGGGGTGCTCTGGAAAAACTGGGCATTGAACCGGACCTGCACGTCATCCGCGACTACAAGGCGGCGGCGCAGTTGTTGACGCGTGATGAGCTATCGCCCGCCGCGGAGCGCAACCGGGGGTGGATCCTCGACGAGCTGTGGGAGATGTTCTGCCACTCGGTACAAGAGGACCGGGGTCTCACTGAAACCCAGCTGATCGAACTGATGACCCACGCACTCTTCACCGCAGAAGAGGCCGTCGCCGCGGGCCTCGCCGATGGATTGCTCTTTTGGGACGAGCTGGCGGGCAAGCTCAAACGGTCCGCTGACGATCACCTACGCCTGGTCAGTCACGGGCGTTATGCCAAAGAGGATCCCGACGACGTCGGGTTGAAGGGCGGCAAGAAGATAGCCGTGGTCCACGCGCAGGGGAATATCGGAGGTCGACTCAACGGAACGCATCCGCTGCTCGGTCTGATGATGGGGCACGAGACCATCGCTGCCGAGCTCGGGCGCGCGGCTGCTGACGACGACGTCGTGGCGATCGTACTGCGCATCGACAGCGGCGGGGGAGAGTCGCTCACGTCCGACCTCATCGGCCACGCGGTGGCCAAGGCCGGCCGCAGCAAGCCGGTCATCGTTTCGATGGTCGACGTGGCTGCCTCGGGCGGCTACATGGTCGCCTACCGCGGTTCGCAGATCATCGCCGACCCGATGACCATCACCGGATCGATCGGGTCGATTTCGGGCAAGTTCAATCTCGCCGGACTGTACGAGAAGATCGGTATCACCCACGACCACGCCAGCCGTGGGCCGATGGCGTTGATGGATGTCAGCGACCGCGGCTTTACACCCGAAGAAGCCGCGCGTCACGCGGATAATCACTGGCAGTCGTTCCGGGCCTGGATGCTCGATGTGGCACTGCACCGGGGGATTGCGGTGGCCGACATCGACAGCCTCTGTATGGGCCGGACCTGGACCGGGCGCCAGGCGGTGGCCAACCGGCTGATCGACGGCCTCGGCGACCAGCACGAAGCGGTCCGCAGGGCGAAGCTGGCGGGCGGGCTCGCCGAGGACGCGAACGTGACGCTGTGGCACTTACCCGAGCGCAAAGGGTTAATGCAACTGCTCTTGGCTGATGAGCCGACCGCCACGCAGGCGGCTCGCTGGGCAGTTCATCAGGCGCTGCGCCGTGAAACTGAACAGGCACTCGATTTGCTGAATGCAGAGCTACTGATAACCGATCCCGCGCGGTTGCCGTAGGCGAATCCGCGAAACCAAGGGCCAAGGAAACAACCATGAGTAGTTCGGTGTTGCCGATCCTCTTCGAAGACCACACGGCCGCTCATTTTCGACCCCTCAGTTGGAGCGTACCGGTGTACGAACTGCGCTGTGGACTTTTCAACCTGCGCGAACGGGTTGCGCGACTGATGGCCGCCGCCGCCATGGATTCACGACCTCCGGCGATGGACGATCCCGATCGTGCCGCCAACGGTCCGGCCCACGGTGGGGGCGGTCCAGCGCTGCTGCCCCGTCTCTTGCTGAAGGAGCTGCCCGGCCCGATCGGGCCCGTGGGCACCGACCAGCTACTGCCGAATCTCGACCACACCGCGATGCTGCTGATCAACGGCCGCGTCGCGCAGAGATGGGATCTGTTACGTGTCCTCATGCGATTTGCCGCCGAAGGAACCCACTTCGCCTGGTTCGATGCCGACGGTCTGCTCGCCTGCGCGGTGGCCGCCGAAGAAGCTCGCACGCTGGTCGAGGACTGGGAGCGGTGGAACTGGCAGACCGAAACGTCGGGGTGCTGGCGCGATACCGCACAGCAACCCGAGACCTGGTCACCGGAACCGATGCTCTCGGGCTGGCGGGAATCTCAGCTCGACGGTGAGTACCGGCTGTTATCCGGCGAGAATGCCGCGCCACCGGAAGAGCTCGCCGCCCGTCTGCCGTCCGTTGCGACAGCGGCCCGCCCGTTGGCGTACAGTTACCTGTGGGATCTGGTGCCCGATGTGGGTCCGGCCATCTGCGACGACGTCACCGAAGTTGTCGCCCCCGGCCGCTCGTTCGTTCGCGAGTTGTTTGGTATCGTCACCGACGATGCGATGGGGCGAGGTGCTCCGCCGTGGTCCGGCATTTCACGCTTCCAGCGGGCGAGCGAACTCGGTGAGTCCTCGGTCGCGCCAGGTGGCGTCGTCGACGGTGCGGAGAACCTATGGCTGGCTCAGGACGTGCGGGTCGCACCGGGAGCGGTGCTCGACGCCGCGCGGGGACCGTTGGTCATCGACCGCGCGGTAACCGTGATGCCGCACGCCTATTTGCAGGGTCCGTTGTACGTGGGAGCCGGTAGTACGATCAAGGCAGGCGCGCGCATCTACGGTGAGACCTCCATCGGTGCGATGTGCAAGATCGCCGGCGAAGTGGCCGAGAGTACGTTTTTGGATTTCGGCAACAAACAGCACGACGGTTTCATCGGGCACGCCTATCTCGGCAGCTGGATCAATCTCGGCGCCGGCACCACGTGTAGCGACCTGAAAAACAACTACGGCACGGTACGGGTAGACCAGGGCTCGGGTCTAGTCGACACCGGGCAGCGGTTCGTCGGTTTGATGATGAGCGAGCACGCCAAGAGCGCCATCGGTACGCTGTTCAACACCGGCAGCTGCGTCGGCTTCTCGAGCAACGTTTTTGGCGTCGGTTTCCCACCCAAGTACCTACCCAACTTTTCCTGGGGCGACGGTAGTCCCCCTACCGTATACGACGCCGAACGCGCCGCGAGCAGTGCGGCGGTCGTGATGGCACGGCGTGGCGTGCGATTCACCTCGGCCCACGGTAACCTCTTCGGTGCTCTGGCGCGCCAATCTTGAACGACAGTTATCGGGCAATATGCGGCCCGATGCGACCGCGATCTTACCGATTGCACCGCTCCGCGGTCCAGCGTGGTCGGGTCCGCGCTGCGGTGGCACGGGTGCAATCGCAGCCGGCTGCCGCTGGTGAATTTCCCAACCTACACCGAATCAGCGAGTTGTCTCCGTAGCAGCAACGGCCGCTAAAAGTGGTGCGTGGGCCGTGCACGCCTGGCATGCGGGTTGTATAGCAAACGGTGGAATGTTTCCTGCGCTGCACGCGCTTGATCGCCGTTGTGCTTACGCTATAGTGTTGTAGGCTTCCCGCGGGTGTTCACACGGCAGATGGCGGGAAACATCCAAAACTCGAGTTTCTCCGTTACCATCTGCAGAAGATCCTTCGGTTGTCATGCCTTGACAGCCGACCGTCGGTACGGACTTCCGAACATCTTGCGCAAACTCACGACAACCGCAACCTACTGAAATTCACACAGTTGACACGGACTCGCTGTGAGTGCTACAGTCACCCAACTCGCTGCTCTTCGCTGGCGGAGGTGCTGCCAGGCGTTTGCAGGAGGCAAAAACCAACATGCGTAACAGGGGGTTACCATGACCAAGGCGGAACTGGTCGAGATCATTGCCAGCCAAACTGGGGTCAGCAAGAAGGACACTGGGCTGATCGTCAACCTGATCCTGGAAAACATCGGCCGCGCGCTGGTTTCGGAAGACAAGGTCGAACTGCGCGGTTTTGGTAGTTTCAAGATCAAAAACCGCCGCGCGCGGATGGCCCGTAACCCGCGCACTGGAGCTTCAGTCATGGTGCCTGCGAAGAAAGTACCGTATTTCAAAGCTTCCAACGAGTTGAAAGGCCGGCTCAATCGTTAGCCGCAATAGTCGAGAAATGCCTGCTACGGGGTTGTCCGTTGCGACTTCGTTGCCTATCTTGGGCCGGTTTAGCGACGTGATGCAAACGGGCAGGCGAGTTCAGGTCTCGGCCGACAGTGAAGGCTCGTTGCCCTGACCCTGACGCAAAGGCAGGAGTACAGATGCCGAACGGACGTAAGCGCAAGCGCAAGAAGATTGCGACGCACAAGCGCAAGAAGCGGCTGCGCAAGAACCGTCATAAGAAGAAATAACCGATCGAGGGCCGGCGCTGTGCGGCGGCCGGC
>JAUVBS010000350.1 GCA_030591105.1 bacterium
AAGCTGTCTGCCTACGACACGAGAGCCTCTTCGCCGAGCCGACGCTGCCGCCAGACGCCGAACCGATCTAGCGTGCGAAGCTCAGTCGGGATACTGCAAACGGATGTCTTGTAGATCGTCCTGATGGGAAAGAAAGATTGCCACGAGCGCGGGGTCGAACTGCTTACCGGACCCGGCGCGCAGCGAATCGACCGCTTCGTCGTGCTCCCAGGCGCTCTTGTAAACACGCTTGCTGGTCAGAGCGTCGTAGACATCGGCGACGGCGACGATGCGCGCGGGCAGGGGAATCTGATTCCGTTCTAGCGCGAGCGGATAGCCGGTACCGTCCCACCACTCGTGGTGCGCACGTGCGATTTCCGCACCCATCTTGATCATCGTGTACGAACCGTGGGCGCTCATCAGGTTCTCCAGCAGGTCCGCACCGATCACGGTGTGGGTCTTCATGACCTCGAACTCCGCCTCGTTCAGCTTGTCCGCCTTCAAGAGAACGCGGTCGGGAATGCCGACCTTGCCGATATCGTGCAAGGCGGCAGCGCGCGCGATGGTCTCGATGAAACCGTGTGTTATCTCCGGGTACTCCGGCCGGTCCATTAGCCAACCGGCGAGCAACTTGGCTGAGGCACAGATACGGTCGAGATGTCCACCGATGTTCTTGTCGCGCGATTCCGCAAGCAGGGCCATACCCCGGATCACAGCGTCGCGGCTACGGCTCAGTTCACGTAGCAAACGCATATTCTCGAGGCTGTAAGCCATCTGGTCCACCAGCATGGCACACAGGTCGACGTCCTCCGGTCCAAACGCTCCGGCAACGTAGCTGCCGAAGCCGAATACCCCGACCGGCCCCTGGTTGGCGATGATCGGGAAAACGAGGTTGCTGTCCAGCCGATTGTCGAACGACGCGTTGCCGGTTGCGTCGTCGCGGGTCGGTATGTAGACCATGTACTCCTCGCGGAATACTTGGCAGTGGATCCGGCTGGCGTCGTCCAGCTGCAGCCGACGGTCGCGCTCATCGACTTCATAGCCGGCCGCCCCCTCGAGCACCAGCTCGTCACGCGTGCGGTCGTGTAGATAGAGGGCGCACGCGTCACAACCGACGACTTTCGCCACGCCGTCGACCAGGTCCTGGTACGACAGATTGTCGATGTCCATGCACATCAGACGCGTATTGAGAGACTGCAGCGCCCGCAACTTTTGCGACAGGTCGCTCGAGCCGTGCCGGACGTCTATCGCAGAATCCGCCATGCCGTTCTCCTACACCAGTCGTCTCGGCGCCGGCAGCGCCGATACGAAATCGGAAACAGAAGTGGTGATTTGGAAATCGGCACGGTCGCCGTCTACTGAAGGAGATTGTCAGCGCAACCGTTCGATCTCGGCGAGCAGGACCTCCTCGAGGTCCTCCTTGGCAATATTGCGGTACAACTCGCCGTGGCGGAAGATAGCCACTCGGCTCTTGCCCGCGGCGATCCCCAGATCGGCCGCTTTCGCTTCGCCCGGGCCGTTGACGACGCAACCCATCACAGCGATCACGCGGTCGGCGGGCAGATCGCCCGCCAGCTCCTCGACCTTCGCCGCCAGCGATACCACGTCGACCTCGACCCGCCCGCAGGTCGGGCAGGCTACCACCCGCGCGTAGCCTTCGCGCAGACCGAGCGCCTGCAACATGTTAAACGCCGCCCTGACCTCTTCGACCGGGTCGGCGGCCAGACTGATGCGGATCGTATCACCGATGCCCTCGGCCAAGAGGACCGACATGGCTGCGACCGAGCGTGCGATTCCGGCTTGTAGAGTCCCGGCTTCGGTGACGCCCAGATGTTGCGGCACGTCACTGATGGCGGCGAAGCGCCGGCACGCTTCGATCACCTCCTGCGGTTCGCTACTTTTCAAGCTGACCACGACGGCGGTGAATCCGAATGCCGCGAGGGCCTCGAGCTCGTCGAGGGCGCTCTGGATCAGTGCTCCCGCGGGATCGGTCTGGCTCAAATCGTCGTACCGCCGGTGCAGACTACCGCGGTTCACGCCGACCCGGATCGGCACGCCGTGATCGGCTGCTGCGAGAGCAACTTCACGCACCCGTTGCCGCGAGCCGATGTTGCCCGGGTTGATGCGCAGTTTCGCCACGCCGGCTTTCAGCGCGGCCAGTGCCATCCGGTAGTCGAAGTGAATGTCCGCCACCAACGGCACGTTGGCTTCGCGCACGATGGTTGGCAGGGCGTCGGCAGCCTCGTCATCGTTGACGGTCACGCGTACGAGCTGTGCGCCGGCGGTCGCCAGGGCACGGATCTGGTCGAGGGTCGCGGCGGCATCGCCGGTGCGGGTGCAGGTCATCGACTGGACGGATACCGGAGCGCCACCGCCGATGGCCACGCCGGCAATCTCGACCTGTCGTGTCGCACGCCGCGGCGCGCAGGCCGGGCGGCCGGCGGACCCGGTAGCAGAGTGTCGATTACGATCGGTTTCGCTCATGGTCATTTCGTCGGCCTCGGCCCACCGGCCGGGGCGGTCTACGATCCCTCACAGTGCCGGTCACTCTTGGGTGGGGGCAGCACCGAGCCGTGGCCCCGCCACGCGGACGTCACCGGTACGGACGGTCAATCCAGTCTCGTCGAGGTACTCGAGCATGGGAATGCCGAGTTTGCGGGTCAAACCGCTCAGATCACGGAAACCAGCGAACGACAGCTCCGGGTGGCCGGCGAAGTGTGCGCGCAACTTTGCCACCAGATCGGCCAGGGGTTCGCTGTGCACATAGTAATCCGACGCGATCTGGACGGCACGGCCACGGTCGACCAGGTATTTTAAATAATCTTCAGGCTTCGAACCGGTGCCACCGCCGGATCCGTTAGCGGCGCCGCCGGCCGGCGGGTCGGCGGGCTGCTCGGCGAAAACCGTCAGGCCGGGCCACTGTAACCCATGGCCGGCCAGGACGCGCTCACGCGCCTCGACTTCCGTGGTCAATCGTGGCGGCAACGGCGGCCCCTCCGGCGTGGCGGCGATCCGCCCACCGGCAATCACCCAGCCGCCCAGCGGTGCGAGAGCCTGGCAGAGGGCGTTCCACTCCGCCGCACCGACCGTGAAACCGCGTCGGCGCCGGACCTCCTCCTTGCCGATACCCAATCGCAATGGGAATTTCTTGGCGTACTGGGCAACCAGCT
>JAUVBS010000016.1 GCA_030591105.1 bacterium
AGGGCATCCTGCCGGACGCGCCGGTGCGCCTCGTCCACGTCCTTGCCGGCCTCGACCAGCCCGGAGCCTGGTGGCGCGACGTCCGCACCGGCACGCTGCTCGCCTGGCCGCGCCGACGAAACCGCCGGCGAAGCTGTCGCCGGCACCGGTGGGATCGATCACCTCAGGCAGGATGACCGCCGGCACCGCGAGCATTGAATCGCGTCCGAAGAGGAGGGCGCCGTGCTCACCTTTCTTGATCACGACACGCTGCGGGCCGAGCCGCTGGATTGCACCGGCAGCTTCAGCAAGGCTACTGCAGTCTGTCAACAAGCGCGCTTCGCTGTCGTTGACCAGCACGACATCCACCTTGCCGAGTACGGCCATCAACTCGTCACGCGTCGTCTCGATCCACAGGTTCATCGTGTCGAGCACCACGAGCCGAGGAGTGTCCAGCTGCGTGAGCACATAATCCTGCAGCGAGGGGTGGATATTGGCCAAGAAAAGGTATTCGCTGTCGCGCCAGGCGACCGGAACCTGCGGTTGGAAGTCCGCAAACACACCCAGCTCCGTCGCCAGGGTGTCCCGCTCGATCATGTCGGCGTGGTAGCGGCCCGACCAGTGGAAACTGGGGCCGCTGGCGTGCTGGATACCGGAGATGTCGGCGCCGCAAGCGACGAGTAGGTCGAGATCCTCTTGCCGAAAGTCGTCGCCGATCACGCCGACGATGCGTACACCGCCGACCCGCCGCGCTGCAACACTGAAGTAGCTCGCGCTGCCGCCGAGTTGTCGCTCGCGCCTTTCGCGCGCGGTCTCGACGGTGTCGTAGGCGACCGAACCCACCACCAAGATACTCATGCTATTCCTTGTCTCCCATGGATTCCGGGGCTTCGATACTGATCAGCTGTAGAATCGTCGCGATGACTTGACGGGTCACCAAGCAGAGTTGCAGACGCGACGCCGTGACGTCGGCATCCTCGCCGAGAATCTTGCACTGGTGATAGAACTGGTGGAACAGCCCCGCCACCTCGTGAATGAAAGCAGTCAAACGATGTGGCTCACGGGACCGCGCCGCCGAGACGATCACCTGCGGCATACGGACCAATTCGCGTACGAGGCTCCACTCGCTCGGTTCGCTCAACCGGCTCAACCCGGCGGCGTCCGGTTGCGGTACCGTCACGCCGGCAGCCGCGGCCGTGCGCAAGACCGAACAGATGCGAGCGTGGGCGTACTTGACGTAGTACACCGGATTCTCGTTGGATTGCTCCTTGGCCAGATCGAGGTCGAAGTCTAGATGCGAGTTCGGCTTGCGTGTCAGGAAGATGTACTTGGCCACGTCGGCGCCGACCTCGTCCATCAGCTCATCCATGGTGACGAAAAGACCTTTGCGCTTGGACATGTTGATCGGTCGGCCGTGCTCCAGAAACGTCACGTGCTGCAAGATCTGCACTTCGAGCCAGTCAGCGGCTATACCCAGAGCAGTCATGGCCCCCTGCATGCGTGCGATGTAGCCGTGGTGATCAGGTCCCCAGAAGTCGATGGCGCGTTCAAAGCCACGCTGGAACTTGTGGTAGTGGTAGGCAACGTCGGCCACGAAATAGGTCGGCCTCCCATCTGCACGCACCACGACGCGGTCCTTCTCGTCGCCGTAGTCAGTGGCGCGGAACCAGACCGCGGACTGCTCTTCGTAAATAGCGTTGGCCTTGCGCAGCTTGTCCAGCGCACGCTCGATTCGTTTGGTCTCATGGAGTTCCGACTCGAAATACCAGGTATCAAACCGCAAGCCGAAGCGCCGGCAGGTCTCGCGTTGCCAGCTGAGGATCTTCATCAGCGCGTATTTGGCGAAGCAGCGAACCGATTTGTCTTCGGGTAGCTCCAGCCAATCGTCCGCGTTGCCCTCCGGCGCGACGACGCGCTGGAAACTCTCGTCGTCGAACGCACTCGCCGCGCGCTGGATCGCTTCGCTGTCGTGGTCGAGAAGTTCGGCAGCCATGATCTCGAGATAGCGTCCCAGGTAACCGTCGGCCGGAAACTCGACCACATCACCGCGCAACTGCATGTAATGCGCCCGCAGAGACTGTCCCAATAGCTGGATCTGCCGGCCGGAATCGTTGACGTAGTACTCGCTATGGGCGTCGTAGCCCACCGCATCGAGTAAGTTCACCAGCGTCACGCCAAAGGCACCGGCCCGCGCGGAAACCACGTTGAGCGGCCCGGTCGGATTGGCACTGACGAATTCGACGTTGATACGCTTGCCGCCACCGGTGCGGATGTCAGCCAGCGCTTCGCCACTGGCAATCTCCAAGAGCCTGCCAACCTGATACGGCCGCGCCACCCGAAAGTTGATGAATCCCGGGCCGGCAATCTCCACCGATTCGATCACGTCCTTCGGGAAGGAGATACCGGCTGCGAGTTCGCCGGCAAATTCGCGCGGCTTGCGGTCGAGTCGTTTGGCCAACGCCAAGGCCAGGTTGGTGCTCAGATCACCGTGTGACCGCTCACGTGGTTTCCCCACGACGATCGCGATGTCATCCTCATAGATGCCGTACTTCTCCAGCGCCTGGTGTAGGCCGGTCCGGATCACGTCTTCGATCATCGCGTTTCCGGTTCGTTGGCACCCGCACCGGGCGCGTTGAAACGGCCGACCGGAAGCTCCGGATGCCGCTGTGCGACCTGAGGATCGTTGAAGTGGTCGGCCGGTATCACCAGCTGAGGGGCGTCCCCCCACAGCCGCTCGAGCTGGAAGTACGCCCGCGCGTCCGGCTTGAACACGTGGGCGACAACGTCGAAGTAGTCGAGCAACGCCCAGCGCCCGTCCTGCAATCCCTCGGCGTGATGCTGGCGTTGTCCGGTGGCGGCCAGACCGTCTCGTACCGCGGCGGCAATCGCTTTGACTTGACTGGCCGACTGCCCGGTGGCGATGACGAAGAAATCGCAGACGTCCGAGCGACCGCGTAGATCGAGGATCACAACCTCTTCGCCCTTCTTCTCGTGGATATAGAAAGCAACGGCTTCGGCCAACTCGAACGCGGCCGAGTCGTCCGGCATGTCGTATTGGACTTGGTTCGTTTCTGTAGGGGTGGTCATAATCCGGACAGCTACCATACGGCAGCGTTAGTTCAGACGGTTGATCACATATTCCACGGCGACAGCGAGCAGGTCCTTGTGCGGTCCGCTGGCCACCGGTGCCAAGGCATCCTTGGCCCGCTCACCCAGCTCACGGGACCGCTTGAACGCATAGTCGACACCGCCGTACTGCATCACGAAATCCTTCACTTCAGGCCAGTATTCGGCTCGAGCCGCGCTCTCACGGTGACGCGCATAATCGGCCAGCTGTGCTTTAGCGGCGGCCGGTGCGTTGCGCCAGGCCGCGATCAAGGGGAGCGTGATGCGCCCTTCTTCCCAGTCCTGACCAGTCGGTTTGCCGAGCCTGCGCTCGTCGCCAAGAAAGTCGAAGATATCATCGGTGATCTGAAAAACCAAACCGGTCTGGCTACCGAAGGCACCGAACGCCTCTTCCTCCGCGCGAAGGCGAGGGTTCAGGTAAGCGCCGATACGACAGCTCGTCTCGATCAGCGAGGCGGTCTTCTGATAGATGATCTGCATATAGCGCTCTTCGCCCACGTCTAGATCGTAACGGTACTCGAGTTGTAGCATTTCTGCCTCACTCATCAGGACCGTGGTGTGAGCTAGCATCCGGACGGCGTGTTCGAGACCAAGATCGCAAAGCTCCGCCAGCGACTTGCTGTACAGGTAGTCGCCCATGATCAGAGCAGCCGCCGATCCGTATTTTTCGTTGATCGACGGTAGACCGCGGCGCACCAACGCCTCATCGATAAAATCGTCATGGACGAGGGTTGCCGTGTGAACCAGTTCGACGCAGGCCGCGGCCTGTATCGCGGCGGTCGCGATGGAATCACCGTCCTGGGCACTGAGCAGCAGTAAGGTCGGCCGGAAGCGCTTGCTCTTGCCCTGCTGAATGTGGCGGCAGATATCGCGCGTCAACGGGCTGGTCCCGTCCGAGATGCGGGTGAACTCCTCGGCTACCTGTGCGAGTGCCGGGGCGATCTTGCGCTGCAGCGTGATCAGCTTGATGCGTTCGCGGTCGAGCAGCGACATGAAAAGCACTCTCAGTAATGGTTCTCGGCCCGGACTATTGATGGCTGATCCGGCCTAGCTCCGTGACCACCACAATTTCTGGTCCGGTTGCGCTGCTGTCAATCCCCATCTCGACGATCATCCGCTACGTCGCCACTCGCATCGTTGTCCGGCTGATTCTCCGGTGGCGCGTCGGCGTCGTGGTCCTCGCGTGCGCGCCGCCGACGCGAAGTGACCGCCATGGAGATCAGCACCGAGGCGATGTAGAGCACCAGAACCGGGACGGCCATCATCACCTGGCTGGCGACATCCGGCGGTGTGAGCACGGCCGCGAATACGGTGATGAAAACGACGGCATAGCGCCACTTGCCGAGTAGCCAGCGCGGGTCGACCACACCGATCAAGCTCAGAAACAGGACGACCAGCGGTAGCTCGAAAATGACACCAAAAGCGAGGCAAAGACGGGCCACGAACGCGAAGTACGGCCCGATGCCGATCAACGGTTCCATGTGAGCAGTACCGAAGCCGAGCATGAAACGGATGACCTGTGGCGTGACCACCAGAAACGCGAACGCCACGCCGAGATAGAATAGACCGGTCGAGGCGATCAGCAGCGGTGTCACCACCCGCCGTTCACGGCCGTAGAGTCCGGGGATCACGAAACTGTAAGCCTTGAAGAAAATAAAGGGAAGCACCAGAAACAGTCCGACCACTGCGGAGAGCTTGATCCGGGTCAGAAACGCCTCGTTCGGAGCAGTGAAGTAGACCCCATGGTCGGCGATCGGCTGGACCAGCAGATCGAGCAGCCGGGCGGAGAAGAACCAGCAGAGAGCCGTCGCCACCGCGGCCGCGACGAACGACTGGATGAGCGTGGTACGCAACTCCTCGAGGTGCTCGATCAGGGACATGGAGCCATCGGTAGATCCCTGGTCGCCCGGCGGCGGGCTATCGGGCAGACCGGAATCGTCCGCAGGTCGCAGCGGCGAACCGCCGGCTACCGGATGCTCGTCGTTCAACGTTGCTCTTTCTGTTCGGCCCGCAGGTTGCGCAGGACCGCGAGGAATTCATCCAGATCGCTGAAACTGCGGTAGACAGAGGCGAAACGTACGTAGGCCACATCGTCGAGTCCGCGCAGATGATCGAGCACCAAGGTGCCGATGGTCTCGGTGGGGACCTCTTGGCTCCCCTGGCCGGCGAGATCGCGTTCGATGCCGTCGGCCACCAGCTCGATCTGATCGAGGGAGATCGGTCGTTTCTCGCACGCCTTCGCAATACCGGCGACCACTTTGGTGCGGTCGTAGGCGACGCGGCGGCCGTCGCGCTTGATCACCAGAACCGGCCTCGTCTCGAGGGCCTCGTAAGTGGTGAATCGCTCGCCGCACGCGGCGCACTCGCGGCGTCGGCGCACCGCACGGCCGTCCCGCACCGCGCGCGAGTCCACCACCCTGTCGTCGTCTTCGCCACATCTGGGACAGCGCATGGCGACACCTCCAGTCCGACCTAGACTAGAACTCCGGATAGAGCGGATGGTCAGCGCACAACTCGACGCTCACACCGCGCAGTTTTTCGAGCGCATCCTCGTCGCCGCGGTGCTGAACCGCTTCGTCGATGATCGCGGCGATCTGGTCCATCTGCGCCGGACCCATACCGCGCGTCGTCAACGCCGGCGTCCCGAGACGGATCCCGCTGGTGACGAACGGGCTCTCTTCGTCGAACGGTACCGTGTTCTTGTTGCAGGTGATCCCAACCCGCTCGAGCAGTGCTTCCATCTCCTTGCCGGTCAGACCCTTGGGCTTGACGTTGACCAGTAGCAAGTGGTTGTCCGTCCCGCCGCTGACCAGCCGGAACCCCCTGGCCAGGAGAGCGTCGGCCAGCGCCTTGCCGTTAGCCACCACCCGGCGGGCATAATCACTGAAATCGTCCTGCAGGCACTCGTGGAAACAGACCGCCTTCGCCGCGATCACGTGCATCAGGGGGCCGCCCTGAATACCCGGAAAGTTCATCTTGTTAATGGCTTTCAGGTGTTGCTTGCGGCAAAGGATCAACCCGCCCCGCGGACCGCGCAGCGTCTTGTGGGTCGTCGATGTCACCACGTCGGCGTAAGGGATCGGACTGGGGTGTACACCACCGGCGACCAGTCCGGCAATGTGCGCCATGTCGAAGATGAACACGGCACCGACCTCATCGGCGATCTCGCGTAGCGCAGCGTAATCCCAGAAGCGAGGGTAAGCGCTAGCGCCACCGACGAGGATACGCGGCTTTTCGCGCCGCGCTTGGTCACGCAAACGGTCGTAGTCGATGGTTTCGGTCTGCGGGTCCACCTCGTAGTGGACCGCCTCGAAGAACAGTCCGGAAAAATTCACCGGGTGGCCGTGAGTCAGATGCCCGCCGTGACTGAGCGAGAGACCGAGAATCTTTTCGCCCGGTTTACAGAAAGCGAGGTACGCCGTCATGTTGGCGGTCGACCCGGAGTGCGGCTGCACGTTGGCCCGCTCGGCGTCGAACAACGCACAGGCGCGGCGCTTGGCCAACGTCTCGGCCTCATCCACATGGACACAGCCCCCGTAGTAGCGTTTGTTGGGATACCCCTCGGCGTACTTGTTGGTCAGTGTGCTACCGAGCGTTTCGAGCACGGCACTGCTGGTAAAATTTTCGCTGGCGATCATCTCGAGCTGCCCGCGCTGACGTGCGAGTTCAGCCGTCAGAACAGCGGCCAGCTCAGGATCTGATTTGCGCACGAATTCATACATCGGTGGCTCCCTATTTCCAGTGCTCCGCCTCGTAGGCGGTGATCTTGTCTACGCGGCGCCCGTGGCGTCCGCCCTCGAACTCGGTGTCGAGCCATTGCCGCGCGAATTCCACCGCCTGATCGGGCGAGATGTGATCGCCGCTCAGGCACATGACGTTACTGTCGTTATGCCGGCGAGTCGTCTGTGCAGCTTCGAGGTCGCAACATAGTGACGCCCGCACGCGGGCTACCTTGTTGGCGGTGATACTCATACCGATCCCCGAACCGCAGATCAAGATGCCGGCGTCCGCTCTCCCGTCGGCGACGTTGCCCGCGACCACGAACGCCGCGTCGGGATAGTCGGCGGCGTCGGGGCCTTGGCAACCGCAGTCTTCGACCGTATGACCGTCGATCTCCAGGGCGAGCAGCAGCCTCTCCTTGTGGGCAAATCCTCGGTGGTCCGAACCGATGGCGATCTTCACGACTGGCCTCCTTCCGGTATGCTACCGGTTGTGAAAACCTCTTCCCAACCGGCCAACAACCGCACGATTTGCCGCCCCATGGCTCCGTACGCCTCCGGCGCGCCTCCGAAGGGGTCGTTCACCTCCTCGGCCGACGGCGTACCATGCGCCTGCGTGAGGTCTTCAACCGGCAGTCCCAGCAAACCGATCTTGCCGTCGTAGAACTCCCCAAACCGGCTCTTGAAAAGCGCCACGTGGGTCCGGGTCATACCGATGACCCAATCCACCTGTGCGAGTAGATCGAGGCTGACCGCACGCGACGAGTGTTCGCTCAGATCCGACCCGTGCTCACGTGCGAATTCCTGCGAACCGAGCGACGCCGGTTGCCCCGGCACGGCCTGCAATCCCGCAGACAGATAGCGTACGCCGACGCCGGCGTGAGTGTGGCAGGCCATCGCTTCGGCCAGCGGGCTGCGGCAGGTGTTACCCGTACATAAGAACAGGACACAAAACGGTCGCAACGCTGATCCTCTCGTACCCGGGCGAAGATAAGCTGTGCGCGGGGAGCGCGTCAAGCGACGCCAAAGGACGTAATCGCCTGCCAGACCACACAGCTACGTAGTTCTCACCACGGAGGTGGAGTGGCGCGGCCCGGTCGTAGCAAGCGCGGCGGCCATCCGCACAGGTCGATCAAGCTCGATGGCCCACCGCCGAGGTCGCCGCTGCTGTGCCCATCGGCACCGGCGGTCCGGTCATCGCCCCACGTTTTCTGATCGGGGCACCACCAGCCGTCCACTTCGGCGGCGAACAGCCGTACGGCACCATCGAGATCGGTCTGCGGCGGTTCGTCGGCACGGTTGACGCTGGTCGAGACGAGCGGATAACCGACCGCGATGATAACCGCGCGGAGTAAAGATACGGCCGGCACACGCACCGCCACAGTATCGTCGCTGCCGACGATGACGGGCAGATCGGTCCGTGCCGGTAGAATCAGCGTATGGGGACCGGGCCAGCAACGATCCGCGTATGCCGCGACCTCGTCTGGCCAAGCGCTGGTCAGATCACGGGCCTGGTCCAGCGATCCGGCCAACACCAGGAGCGGCTTATCCAGTGACCGTCCCTTGATCCGTGCGATGCGTGCGCTGACCTCGGGCCGGTCGGCCCGCCCGTGCAACCCCGGCAAGGTATCGGTCGGCATGACGAGAACTGCCCCACCACGCAAGGCCGTCGTCACTTCGTCCAGGTTGCAGAGCGCCGGCGCCAAGTCACTTGCCGCCCCCGGCCAGTTCCTGCCGGTAAGCCACCAGCGCCGCCGCAACCGCAGGGTCGCTCAGCGCCAGTATGCGCGCCGCCAGTACCGCGGCGTTGCGCGCTCCGGGCGTGCCGATCGCCACGGTCGCCACCGGTACCCCCGGCGGCATCTGGACGATGGAGAGCAGGGCATCCACACCGGCGAGCGGTCCCGCCGCCACCGGGACACCGATCACCGGTCGGTCGGTCAGCGACGCCACCACACCGGGTAGGTGAGCGGCCATACCGGCGACTGCCACGTAGATCTCGGTACCCTGTTTGTCGGCCTGCCGCACGATACGGCGCAACCGCTCCGGTTGGCGGTGAGCCGAAGCGACCTCGACCGCGTAGTCGAGCCCGAAGCGCTCGAGCAACGCTCCCATCGGCTCGACGTGCGGCAGATCGGATTTGCTGCCGAGCAGTACCAAGACACGGACCGCGGTCTTGGGCTGGGTTCGTTGCGCCATGGGATCACCCCTCCTGCGATTCGGCCGCGGCGATGTCGCGGCGGTAGGTTAAACCGTCGAAGTGGACATCGGCGAGTTGCCCATATGCGCGGGTACGCGCTTCGCTCAAGCTGGTGCCGGCGCCGACCGCACCGAGCACGCGGCCTCCCGACGTGACCAGCTCTCCGTCGCGCCGCGTCGTCCCGGCCTGGATGATCCACGCTTCGTCCTGACGATCCTCCGGCAGCTGGATCGCAGCCCCCTTCGCATAACTACCCGGGTAGCCCTCAGCCGCACCAACGACGACCACACAGTGACGGGACCAGTCGGTCACGCCACCGCCGGACCAGCCGCTGGGTCCGACCTCGCTCTCGTGCAGACCCTGCAGGTAGCGGTCCAGATCTCCCGTGGCCGTGGCGTGTACGAGCTCCAGGAAATCGCCTTGCATCAGCGGCAGCACAACCTGGGTTTCCGGGTCTCCGAATCGGCAATTGAATTCGAGCACCCGCGGCCCACCGGGTGTCAGGATCAAACCGGCGTACAGCACACCGCGGTACGGGATGTCGCGTCGGCGCAGCTCGGCGAGCGTCGGTGTGATGACCTGGGCGTCGATCTGCCTGTATAGTTCCTTCGGTAGAGCAACCGACGCAAAGGCCCCCATGCCACCGGTATTCGGGCCGGTGTCGCCCTCACCGATACGCTTGTGGTCACGACTAGGTGCCAGCAGGGCGCAACTATGGCCGTCGGTGATCGCAAGTACCGACAGCTCCGGCCCGAACAGGCACTCTTCGATCAAAATGCGCAGGCCGGCCGATCCGAATTTCTGCTCCTGCAGACAGCTGCGGATATGCGTTTCCGCTTCGTCCCGGGTCGCACAGACAGCAACCCCTTTGCCCGCCGCTGCACCGATCGCCTTGACGACCACCGGTAGGTCGATCTTGTCGAGGTAGTCCAGGGCTGCGTCGACACTGCTGAAAGCCTGGTAGCGCGGTGTCGGCACCCCCGCGGCAGCCATCACTTCCTTGGCGTACTCCTTGTCGCCCTCGAGCCGAGCCCCGAGCGCACCAGGTCCGAATACAGCCAGACCGGACCGACGTAAATCGTCAGCGAGCCCGGCGATGAGTGGATCTTCCGGCCCCACTATGACCAGATCGATCCCTTCCCGTCGGCAGGCAGCCACTACTTCTGGATTATTGCTGGTATCGACGGTGAGGTTTCGGGCCAGCAGCGCCGTCCCCGGATTACCTGGAGCGACGTAGAGCTCCGTGTCGCCGGCTGCAGCGGCGAGCTGTCTGATCAGCGCATGCTCGCGACCGCCCGATCCGACAACGAGTACTTTCATCGACATAGAAGTGCCCTCCCGATTACTACGGCTACGATACCGCAGAGATCGGCCACGGACAATCGGAAAGCACGGTCCGAGTCCCGAGCAGCAATCCAGGGGCGAGGCCCTACTAGCTCACCGCCGCGGCAAACGCGGCAACCCGCTCGAGGGCCTTATTGAGGTTCTCCTGGCTGTTGGCGTAGCTGAATCGTAGATATCCTTCGCCGAACGCGCCGAACGAGGTCCCCGCCAGCGCGGCAACACCGAACTCGTCGAGCAGGATGGTCTCGCACTCCTTACGCGTCTTACCGAGCCCCGTGATGTTCGCAAAGACGTAGAAGGCGCCCCGCGGCCGCAAGCAAGTGATACCAGCGATGGCATTCAGTCCGTCGACCAGCAGGTCGCGCCGCCGACCGAACTCCGCGACCATGGTCTGCACGCCGTCCTGCGGTCCGGTCAGTGCCTCGGCACCGGCGATCTGCGTGAACGTCGCGGTGCAACTTGTACAGTTGGTCTGCAACTTCGCCACGGCCTCGGCCAACGGTTGCGGCATGATACCGTAACCCAGCCGCCACCCGGTCATGGCGTAGGTTTTCGAGTGTCCATCGAGGAGGATCGTCCGTTCGAGCATACCCGGCCGCGTGGTAATCGACTCGTGCACACCGTCGTAGACTATCTTGCTGTAGATCTCGTCCGACAGCACCCAGAAGTCGTGCGCGACCGCCAGGGCAGCAATGGCGTCGAGGTCGGCGGCCGTCAGCACGCCTCCGGTCGGATTCTGCGGCGAGTTGATGATCAGCATTTTGGTCTTGTCGCTGACCAACCGCTCGAGGTCCGCGATATCGAAGGAGAACTCCTTCTCTTCCGCCAGTTTCAACGGTACGGCCTTCGCCCCGAGAAAATTGATCACCGACTCGTAGATCGGAAAACCGGGGTTGGGATAGATGACATCGTCACCCTCGTCGACCAGCGCGGTCAAAGGGAAATAGATGATCGGCTTGCCACCGGGCACGATCACGACATTCTCCGGACCGACATCGATACCCCGATCAGCCGCGATGTAATCGGCGAACGTCTGGCGCACTTCGGGCAAACCGGCAGCCGGGCCGTAGTGCGTGTAACCGCCACGCAACGCCTCGATCGCCTTCTCGACGATGTTGGGCGGTGTGTCGAAATCGGGTTCGCCGATTTCCAGGTGGACGACATCGTGCCCCTTTGCCTCGAGCGCCTTGGCGCGCGCGAGCACGACGAAGGCGGTCTCGGTCCCTAGTCTCTGCATTCGCTTGGCCAGCATGGTGGCACTCCCCTCTGGTCAGCCAACCGCGGTGGCTGTAATACGTTACGCCGACAGCCGGTCGACACGATTTTGGCGCTCGCTTTCAGACCGCAAACGTAGAGCGGCGTCCCGCGTAAGTCAAGGTACGCAAACCACTTTCGAAAGTCTGGAAAATGCCGTCGAAGTTAACTGGGTCACCATTTATACGTACCACGTACCCATAGCTCCCGTAAGGTCGTGGCCGGCGGGGCTGAGGATTCTGACTGATACAGCAACGCGGAACGGTCCGGCCGACGCAGCGACACGGCCAGCTGCCAGTGCCACCCCACCACCAATCGTTGCAGACCACAGATCAGCTCCTCGCGCCAACGTCCCCAGTGCCGCAACGTAGAGAGACCCGGGAGCGGCGCCGCGACACCGACCAGATCGACGTCTGCTCCCCAGGCCGCCGACCACCCCACGCGCAGTAACCAATTTCCGGTCAATGCGATTTCTCCGCGCGATTCGAGCAGGCTGCGCCGGCGTGGTACCGCACGGCCGGAGTCGACCATGGTTCGCAATCCGAGCAGACACATCCAGCCGTCGCCGTAGCGGCGTAGATGGGCCGCGAGCAGTCGTCTGTCCTGTCGCTGTACTTCACGCGGTGGCACCCACGGTTCGCTGGCGGCGATCGCCGCCGCGCTGGATCCTCGCCAGCGGTAGTCGAGGGTCAATCGCCAGCCCGAAGCCGGTCGCACCTCGAAGGCAACGCCGAAAGTCGCTCGGCGTCGGTCCGCCGGTATCGCCGCGATCGATTCACGTACCCTCGAGCCGGCCAGCAGAGCGGCGACGACGGTAGCGCTCGTCGGTTTCCAGCGCCCCCTCACCGCCCAGCCCGAGCCGTCGTGCCGAGGCAGAGCAGCCGGCCGCAGACCGAACGGAGGTGCCGTGCCCGTGCGCGATCCGGCGATCTGACCTTCGAGGAGACCGTGCCTTCCGATCACACGCACCCGGGCTGACCAGAGTGGCGCCAGCCGTCTACCTTGGTCGGCAAGGAGGATCGATCTGGCGCGCCGCCACACCGCCAGCTCGACGTCGGCTTCGATGCGAAGCGTGGCGTCGGTTTTCAGGCCATGGCGCCAGGCACCGCTCAAACTGAAACCGTCGCCACCAGCGGCCCGGCCCACCAGGAGTGAACCTCTCGCGTTGGTGCCTCGCCCGGACACCCGGCCCCACATCACCGGCGAATCCCGACCGGCGGCCCCGCCCACGCTGCCGGCAAGAACCGAAACCTCGAGGGTGTCGTTCCACCAACCGATCTCGCTACCGAGAACGGTGCGACGCTGCAACACGGCATAGGTCCCGGACGGCCCCGCCGAGCCGGGCGCCAGACTGGCTGTCGCACTCAACGATCGCCACCGCGACGGGCCGGCGCAGATCAATCCGAATCCGTGATGCCAGCCGATGGTCCCGGCCATGAGACGCCAGCGTGGACGCTCAGCC
>JAUVBS010000532.1 GCA_030591105.1 bacterium
CAGGTCAGAGCCGTACCGGTGCGTCCCATGCGGGTCGGCAAGACGCAGTCGAACATGTCGACGCCCGCGGCGACCGCAGTGACGATATCGTCGGGGAATCCCACGCCCATCAGATAACGGGGACGGTCGTCCGGCAACAGGTCCGCCGCCAACGCGGTCAGCTCGTGCATGGCTGCCGGCGGTTCGCCCACCGAAAGGCCACCTATGGCGTAGCCGGGCAGATCGGCCGCGACGATGGCGTCGGCCGAACGCTGCCGTTGCTCGCGGTCCAATCCACCCTGCATGATGCCGAACAGAACCCGCTCGTAGCCACCGAGCGATAACCTGCCCGGCAACACGGCACAACAGCGCTGCAGCCAACTCGAGGTGCGATCGACCCCGGCCGCGACTTCCGCGCCGCTGGCGCCGTAGCGGACACACTGGTCGAACGCCATGACGATGTCCGCCCCGAGCGCCAATTGCACCTCGATACTCGACTCTGGCGAAAAGAAGTGTTTGCTGCCATCGAGATGCGAGCGGAACTCGACACCGTCGTCCGTCACCCGGTTGAGATCCCCCAGCGAAAACACCTGAAAGCCGCCGCTGTCGGTCAGTACGGCGCCATCCCAGCCCTGGAAACGACGTAGACCACCCAAGCGGGCGATCAGCTCGTGCCCGGGACGTAGGTACAGGTGATACGTGTTGCCGAGAATCAAACGTGCACCCGTGGCGGCGATTTGCTCGAAGGTTACTGCCTTGACGGAGCCGGCGGTGCCGACCGGCATGAAGACCGGTGTCGGTAGTTCGGCGTGCGGAGTCACCAGCCTACCGGTTCGCGCGGACGACGCCGCATCGCGTTGCTCGACGGTAAACGCGAATCGCGGTAACGATGGCGCGGAACTGTGCTCCGGTCTGGTCATCATTCGCAACCTTCGGCACCGACGGCGCCGCTACCGTCGCGGTCGCCCGGCGGCAACAGCAGCATCGCATCGCCATAGCTGTAGAACCGCATACCTGAGGACACGGCGTGAGTATACGCGGCGCGCCACGCAGCGTCTCCGGCCATCGCCGCAATGAGCATCAACAGCGAAGACCCGGGCAGGTGGAAGTTGGTCAGTAAACCATCCACGGCCGTCACCACATCGGGCGGCCGCAGGAACAAGCGCGTCTCTCCCCGCACGTCCCATCCCTGGTGCTGCCGTATCGCCGCCCCGCAAAATACCGGCTCGGAGTCGCTAGAGTCGGGGCCCCAGTGGACCGCATTCCGCCGAGTGTCCGGGAGCCCGAGCCGAGCGACGGTCTCCAGAACGCGCAGCGTGGTTGTGCCAACCGCGAAGATTCTTCCGTTGCGCCGTTGAGCCGCCTCAAGGGCAGCGTCCGTCGCTGCCGGAAAATGTAACTGTTCACGGTGCAGTCGCTGGCAACGATACTGCCCCGCGGTCGGCGGCCGAAAGGTTCCGGGCCCAACGTGCAGGGTAACGTAGGCCAGCGCCACTCCACATTGCTCCAATCGCGTCAGCGTGCGCGTGGAGAAGTGCAGTCCCGCAGTCGGGGCGGCCACCGACCCCGC
>JAUVBS010000150.1 GCA_030591105.1 bacterium
AGGTCTTGACCGAAACGCGCAACGCTCAGCCAGCCATCCTTGCGCACTCGGTTGCCGTGGTGCTGGCGCTCCGTGAGTTGGAAATCTACCCGACGCTGGTAGCGGGGCATTCTCTCGGCGAGTACAGTGCGGCGGTGGCGGTCGGTGCGTTGACGGCGGCCAACGGTCTGTGCGCGGTGCGTCGGCGTGGCGAGTTGATGTTCGCCGCTGGCCAGACCGCTCCTGGCAGCATGGCAGCGGTTCTCGGGCTGCCGGCGGAACGAGTGCAGGAGATCTGCACTGAGGTATCGGCGAGCGTCGGCGTGGTGGTCTTGGCCAACCATAACTCCTCGACCCAGGTGGCTATCTCAGGGGAGATCGCGGCGGTCGAGGCGGCCATGGTGCGTTTGAAGGAGTCCGGAGCACGTCGGGTCGTGCGGTTGAATGTCAGCGGCGCTTTTCATTCCCCGCTGCTGGAGGATGCCGCCGCGCAGTTTGCGGACTACCTTGGCGATGTTGCCATCGCTGATTGCGAAGTACCGCTGGTGGCCAACGTGAGTGCAAGCCCGGTCAGTCGTGCAGCCGACCTCCGCGCCGGTTTCGAGCGGCAGTTGACGGCGCCGGTTTTGTGGCGGGATACGATGGAATTCCTGGTCGGCGAAGCGGACCGAACCGTGCCGTTGATCCTCGAGATCGGCCCGGGCCGCGTACTGACCAACCTGGCCCGGCGCGAGTATCCGCAGGTGACCTTCCTACCGGTTGGTACGGCGGACGATCTCGAGAGTTTACCGCAGACCCTAGCGGAGAAGTTGAACGAGGCCGGATCTGAGAGTCGCTGAGTTCGAGCCAGAGTTCGGAGGAGGCAAACAGATGCCCGAGGGAGCCGTCATTGTCACCGGGGCCAACCGGGGTATTGGATTGGCCATCGCCGGGGAACTCGCCGCGTCCGGTTTCGATCTGGCCTTGGTGGCTCGCGACAGCGAGCGTCTCGACAGTGTGCTGGCGGGACTGGCAGGGCCCGGACGTTTCGTGACGCATGCGGCGGACGTGAGCGATAACGCCGCCGTGACCGCGGTCGTGGCGAGCGTCAAAGAAGAATTCGGTGCCGTCTACGGTCTGGTCAATAACGCCGGTATGACCCGCGATGGACTGTTGATGCGTATGCGACCGGAAGACTGGCAGCGAGTTCTCGACGTGAATCTGACCGGGACCTTCTACTTTACAAGGGCTGTGGCGCCTCTTATGATGCGCCAGCGAGAAGGTCGGATAGTCAATATCTCGTCTGTCGTTGGTATGACCGGCAACGCCGGCCAGGCCAATTATGCCGCCAGCAAGGCAGGGGTCATTGCCCTGACCAAGTCGGTGGCCAAGGAACTGGGCGGGCGTAACGTGACGGCCAACGTGGTTGCGCCTGGTTTCATCACAACGGACATGACGGCCGACCTACCGGAAAACGTCAAGGCGGACCTGCTCAAGCAGATTCCGCTGAAGCGCTTCGGCGAAGGTGCGGACGTTGCCGCCGTGGTAAAGTTCCTGCTTTCACCCGCCGCCGCCTATGTCACCGGGCAGGTCCTGGTGGTAGACGGAGGAATGATTGCCTGACGATAAACCTGCAATTTCCCGAGGAGGGTACTTCGAGATGTCCTCGATCCAGGAAAAGGTCTACGAGATCATCGAACGTAAGCTGAGTGTAAATCCGGAGCAGATCACCCCCGAGGCGTCGTTTACCGAAGACCTCGGTGCTGACTCGCTCGACACCGTGGAACTGGTGATGGACCTCGAAGAGCAGTTCAACCTCACCATTCCGGAGGAAGACCAGGAGAAGCTGCGGACCGTACAGGACGCCATCGATTATCTCGAGGCGCACACGTAACGTTGGCGAGCAATACACTGCCCACCCGCTGAGAAGCGGGCGGGCCGGTCTCCCGGTTTCGCCCGCGTCAACGGGCGAAGCCGGGTTCTGGTTTCCAGTTGCACCGGAGGTAACTCCGTGAACCACCGTAAAGTGGTCATCACAGGGATGGGCCTGATGACGCCGGTCGGCAGCGGCCGGTCGGTGTCTTGGGATGCCTTGATCGCGGGTAAATGCGGTATCGGGCCGATCACTCTGTTCGACACCGAGGTGTACCGAACCCGCATCGCCGGGGAAGTCGATCAGTTCGACCCCCATGTCGTCATGGAGCCGAAAGAAGCGCGCAAAGCCGATCGCTTCACCCAGCTGGCCGTGGCCGCGGCGGCCGAGGCCATGGCCCAAGCCGGTGATCCGAAGATCGACGATCACTATCGCGCCGGGGTCATTGTTGCCTCGGGCATCGGCGGTATGCTCACGTTCGAACAGCAGCATTCGCGGCTGTTGAAACGAGGGCCGCGGGGCATCTCGCCGATGTTCATACCGATGATGATCGCAGACATGGCTGCGGGTCTGATATCGATCCGTTACGGTTACCGGGGTCCGAACTACTGTACGGTATCGGCTTGTGCTTCGGGAGGCCACGCGATCGCGTCGGCGTTCGATCAGATCCGACTCGATCAGGCGGATGTGATGATCACCGGGGGGAGCGAAGCTGCGATCTGTCCGATGGCGCTGGCCGGCTTCGGTAACATGAAGGCGCTCTCTACGCGCAACGATGAACCGCTGCGGGCGAGCCGTCCATTCGATGTCGGTCGCGATGGTTTCGTTATCGGCGAGGGTGCGGGTATCCTGGTGCTGGAAGCGGAGGACCACGCCATCGCACGCGGCGCGACGATTTACGGCGAGGTAATCGGTTACGGCATGACTGCCGATGCGTACCACATGACCCAACCCGATGTCGATGGCCTAGGGGCGATCGGTAGCATGGCCGGCGCGTTGAAGATATCTGGCCTGGCGCCCGAAGATATCGGCTACATCAACGCCCACGGTACCAGCACTCACTTTAACGACAAGATTGAGACGAAAGCGATACGGGCGATCTTCGGGGCGCACGCCGATAAGCTTGCCGTCAGCTCGACGAAATCGATGACCGGCCACTTGTTGGGCGCGGCGGGCGGTGTCGAAACGGTCGCGACCGTGCTGGCACTACGCCACAGGGTGTTGCCACCAACCATCAATCTCGATGAACCCGATCCGGAATGTGACCTCGACTATTGTCCGCACGTGGCGGTGGAACGCGAGGTCGAATATGCGTTATCGAATTCCTTCGGATTCGGGGGGCATAACATTACGCTCTGCCTGCAGGCCAGGCGCTGAACTGAAGAGCGCACGCGGGAGCCATGGGCCTCACAGATACCATGCAGCGTTGGCTCACCTGGATCGCGGCCGGCCGCAGTAGACGCGGCAGTTCCGCGGCGGCCCCGGCGACTGACCGCGAAAGCTTGTCGGCACTGGAATCCAAACTCGGCTACCGGTTCGACGATATCGCGCTATTGGAAAAAGCTCTCTTGCACCGCTCCCATGTTCACATCACCGGTAGCCGCCGAATCCACTCCAACGAGCGCCTCGAGTTTCTCGGTGACGCAGTCCTCGGACTCGTCGTCAACGAGCATTTCTTTCTGCTCTACCCGGAATACTCCGAAGGCGATCTGACCAAGATGAAATCTTTGCTCGTATGCGGTGAGCGGCTCTCCGAAGTGGCAGGTGCACTCGATGTGGGCCAATTTATCCGCATGAGCCGCAGCGAGGCGGCCACCGGTGGCCGGCGGCGGTCGAGCATTCTCGCCGACACCATGGAGGCGCTGATCGGGGCTGTATATCTCGACGGAGGGCTCGACGCTGCGCGTGCGGTCATCGAGCGCATCATGCTCTACGGCAGCGAAAAAGTGGTGGAGCGCCGCGCTCAGGGCAACTACAAGAGTCGGCTCCAGGAGATTGTCCAAGCGCGTTTCAAGAGTCCGCCGCGCTATCGAGTGTTGACGGCCGATGGGCCGGATCACGCGCGGGTCTTCGTCGTCGGTGTGACCTTCGCGGGCGTTGTGCTCGGAGAGGGGAAAGGTCACAACAAGAAGGCGGCCGAACAACGGGCCGCCGCCGCGGCTTTGAGCCGCATCGAAGACGAACCGGAACTCCTGGACAGTTTCACACCGGACGAATCGTAGCCGATTCGATCGCGACAGCCTTCGCGTCGGCGTTCCGTCGGACGGTACCCATCGAGACGAGGATTGTGATGATCGCGCGCAGTCGTCGAGTATTGGTCATGGCACTGGTCTGCCTCATCACCGTCGTGGGCCGCGTAGGGGGCACACCGGATAATCTCCCGCCGCCGGCATCGGATTCGACCTTTGCCATCGACGATCCGCCACCCGCGGACCAGATGCCGTACGGGACGGCAACGACCTATCTGATCGGCGTCAGTCTCGTCGAGCAGGGTGAACTCCGCGAGGGTCTGTCCTACCTGCATCAGGCCTATCGAATGGCTCCCGAAGAAAAGAGCATCGCCCTGGCCTATTGCGATGTCTTGTTGGCTCTCGGTTATGGAGCCGAAGCGCTACCGATCCTCGAACATCTCGTCGAGCAACAGCCACAAGACATCGAATTACGACATCGGCTCGCGGCGTTACTGGCGGACCTGAATCAGTACGACCGGGCCCTGGCAGAACTGCGGCAGCTGGGGACAGCCGGACGTGAGGATCCGAATGTGTTGTTACTGGAGGCGGGTATTCTGGCGCGGACCGGACAAACCGATACCGCGCTGGAGCTCTACCGACTGGCGCTCGATCGTTTTCCTGAGCGGAGCGAACCGCTCTACCTGATGATGGCCTCCGAACTCGATCGCACCGGTCGGGCCGAAGACCTGGAATTGCTGTTGCGCGAAGCGGTTGCTGCCATGCCGCATTCGCGGGCATTGCGGCTCGCATTGATGCACCTGCTGGTTCTTGATGACCGCCAAAACGAAGCGCGCGAGCTGGCGCTCGAAGCAGATCGCCTGAACGTGGATACAGTGCCGAGTCTGACCGAGGTGGACAAGCCCAGCAGGCCGTCATACCTGATCGAGCTGGCCGATATGCTCGTGCGACAGGAGCAGTTCGGCGCTGCGGTCCAGATACTCCAGGAGCAGTTTTCAACCGGTAACCTCGATCTCGACGGTAGTCTCTGGTTGGCTCGTCTGTTGCTCGGCTCGGGCAGGGTGGAGGAAGGTCTGGCGATGTTGCCGCAGATAGCTCGACGCTGGCCGGAGTCGGGCCGCGTTCACTATTTGTGGGGTCGCGGTTTGGCGGCGCAGGATCAGTTGGACGAAGCGATCGTTCATCTCCGCCAGGCCGTCGATTTGGCTCCTGGCGATGCGGAAATCCGTGTTGCCCTCGTCCGCATGCTGTTGATTCTCGACCAGCACCAACAGCTGACCGGTGCCTCTGAGCAGCAGAGCCGCCACACCCATGCCGAACTGCAGCAGCAAGCGAAAGCCGCGAGGTCGCTGGTCGCTAACCAGGATTATGAAGGACAACTCGTGCTCGGCTACGCCTTTGGTACCCTTGAGGACTTCGATCGCGCAAGCCGCCACTTTTCGCGAGCATGGGAAGATCACGCGCTACGCCTGGATGCTGGGATACAACTCAGCCTGTGTGAGGACAAGCTGGGCAGAACCGAGAGTGTGCGTAGAATATTCCGGCAGTTACGCAGCGAATTTCCCGCGAACGCGGACCTGGCCAATACCTTCGGCTATTGGCTGGCTGAGCGGGGAGAGGATCTCGACTTGGCTGAACAGATGATCCGTGAGGCGCTCGCCGACGAGCCTCGCAACGGTGCCTTTCTCGACTCCCTCGCCTGGGTCTATTACCAGCGCGAACAGTACGCTGAAGCCTTCGACCTGCTGGTGCAGGCGGTCAACTCCCGGCCCGATGATCCGGTGATTCTCGAGCATCTGGGGTTGGTGTTGAAAGCTAGCGGGCAACCCACGGAAGCGCTCGCCATGCTCCGTCGCTCGCTCGTCGCCGGCGGTGACGCCGAGCGTCTCGAGCCCCTGATC
>JAUVBS010000376.1 GCA_030591105.1 bacterium
TCTAACAGGCACCAGGAAAGATTTTTTGAGAGTTCTACGCTGATCCGACAACCGTATCCGCACTCGGCAGTTCTAGCCCGTGTCCTGCCGGTCCTCGCTCGCGCCGTAACAACAACACGGCAAATACCAACCCCAACGATCCCAGCACACCGAACAAAAACATCGCAGCGTTGTAGTTGCCTGTACGGTCGGCCAGCCAACCGGCAGCCAATGGTACAACCGCCATGCCGAGGTTCTGGATCATGGTGATCAGACCGTAAGCCGTGCCGAGTCGCCGCTGCTTCACCAGCAACGGGACCGCCGCCCACAGCGCCGCCGGCACCAGAGAAAACGCCACGCCCATCAGCGCCATCGGTAGACGTGGGTCGATCATCGTCGCGGCGAGTACGAAATAGGTCGGTGCGAAGATCAACGAGCCGAGAACCATCAACGTACCACGGCGACCGCGACGATCGATGAACCAGCCGAACAGCGGCGTGAAGATCATCGCCGCGATCACCAGAATGCCGGTGGTGCGGCCGGCCGCCGTCAAGCTCAGACCGAACTTCTGCACGAAGAAGTCGGTCGAGAAATAGGTGAACGGAAAGACCGCCGAGTAGAACAGCGCACACAGTGCGGTCAGGTACCAGAAACTGCGGTCGAACACGAAGACGTCCTGCCAGGTGACCCGCTCCTCGGTCTCCTCGACCAGGTGCGCGCGGCGTTCGGCCCAGCGGTCCATGAAGATGTAGGCCACGAACGCGCCGAGCGCCGCAACCGTCAACAGGCTGGCGAACCATAAGGCGCCGCGCCAGCCGAGTTTTTCGCTGATCGAGGCCATCCCGCCGAAAGCGAGCAGCGAACCGAGGCGGCAGATGGCGATGTTCACGCCGAAAGCCAGCGCCAGTTCGCGTGCCTTGAAGTACTTGGCGATGATCTTGTTCTGGGCGAGGATCAGCGACTCGGCACCGATGCCGAACAGCACCCGGCCGGCGAGCATCACGGTGATGGTCTCGCCCCAGGCAGTGATCGCAGTGCCGATGACGCACAGCACTGCGAACAGCAGCCCGGCCCAGCGCGATCCGATCCGGTCGATGAGGATCCCACCGAGCAAGACCATGAAGATGTTCGGCAGGCTGTAGAGCGTACCGAACAGGCCGATGGCCGTCGAACCGACCTGCAACTGCTCCTTGATGATCGGCGCGATGGGGCTGATCGAGTCGTAGACGAAATAGCCGCTGAAGGTCACCAACGAGACTAGCGCCAGCACCGTCCAGCGCCAGATGGGCGGTAGCGTCACAGCAGCGCCGGCAACGGAAGCAGCGCCGGCAGCGGACTGGGGGGCGGTGTCGGTCATCGTGTCTTCAACGCTCCGGTAGGTTCATGAAACGGATGAAGCGGTTGTCCTCGAGATTGTAGACGTAATGACAGACCCGCTCGGCGGCCTGGTCGGCGTCTTCGGGAAAGGCATCGACGAACCCGGCGACCATATCGCCCACGGTTCGCTGGCCGTCGATCTGTCGCCACAGATAACTGCCACGTGCCTCGAGCGGGATGCGGATGTACTTCTTCTCGCGGCGCAACAGCGGTTGCAGCCAACCGGCGTACATGGTCCCGGCGAAACGCGGCATCAAGACGACGATCTCACCGTCGTCGGTCTCGGTCACCTCGGCGACTCGCTCCGGGATCAGGGTCATGAAATCGACCCCGTCCCATTTTCGACGGCGGCTGAACGGCCACATACTATGGCCGCCGCTCGTCGAGGTCGCGCAACGGCGTGGTGACCATGTACCAGAGCAGGAAGATCACCGCGGCAACCGCCAAGGCGTGGGCGAACCAGGCCCACCCCGGACCGAGCAACGCCTCCAACGACCAGTTGGGCAGCTCGTTGCCGGCCGCCGGTCGAGCCGCCTTGATGCCGGTCATCACCAGGGCCATTAGTGCCTCGCCAGCGACCAGCCCGCTGGCCAGGAGCACGCCGCGGTTCTCGCTCAGGGTCCGTAGCTGATCGCTCAGACCGCGTCCGTCACGCAAGCGGTCGGCGAGCAGTTTGGCCACGCCACCCAGGAAGATCGCGGCGGTCGAATAGAAAGGCAGGTACATGCCGACAGCGACCAACATCGGTGCCGGTGCGCGGATCAACAACAGCGCCAGGCCCAAGAACACACCGACCAGGACCAGCGGCCAGGCCATCTCGCCGCCGACGATGCCCTTGGCCAGCATCGCCATCAAGCCGGCCTGGGGGGCCGGCAGCTTCTCCGAGCCGATGCCGCCGCCGTACTGGTCCAGCAGCATGATCGGAATCACCAGAACGCTGGCCGCGACCACCACGCCGATCAGCTCACCGTACTGCATGCGACGCGGCGTACCGCCGAGGATATGGCCGACCTTCAGATCTTGCATCATGTCACCGGCGACGCCGCACACGCAGCAGACCACCGCCGCGACGCCGAGGACCGCGGTGATCCCGGGATCACCCTTCACCCCGACGATGACCATCAGCAACGCCGCGACGATCAACGTCGAGAGAGTCAGGCCGGAGATGGGATTATTCGACGAACCGATCAGCCCGACCAGGTAACCGGCGATGGCCGCGAACACGAATCCCGCAAAGCCCATCACAAGGGTCGAGACCAGCGCGCCGACGATGATGCGCCACATTGCTAGTTCGCCGTCGGCACCGTGCGAGATGAAGTAGAAGTAGAGAGCGAACATCGCGATCAGGCCGAGACCGACACCGATGAATATGTACTTGAAGTCGATGTCCTGCTGGGTCCGCGGCAGTTTCTGTTGACCACCGGTGGAGATATCGCGGAAGGCCCGCCGCATGCCGCCGATGAGCTGGTCCTTCATCTTGTACAGTGTAGAGATCGCGCCGACCAGCATGCCGCCGACGGCGATCGGCTTGACGAA
>JAUVBS010000332.1 GCA_030591105.1 bacterium
CAAGTCAAGGTATGCGAGCGGGCGGGGACGGCAAAGTCCAGCTCGCCTCTGAGTCCTTCCCGGCTCCGCGCCAGTTTCAATTTCACTTGGGTCGCGCCCCAGGTGAGTCCCAGGAGTTCGTCGTGCAAATCGAGCCGGGCGTCGGTCAACTCCAGTTTTTGCAGGTAGGTTTCGGGTCGATCTCGTTCGGGGGCGGCGAGCAGAACTTGTATAATGTTAGCGATGACACTTTCGTCAGCTTGGGCCGGCGCCGTGGCAACCTGGTCTGCCGATGGCGTGTCGGCGGTGATAGCGCTGTCGGTCGCGGCCGCGACGGAAACAGTTGGCGACGACGCTGTCTCTGCAGTCTCGATCCCAATGTGGATCTCGCCTTGACGGTCACGGACCAACGCCAGCCAGGCCCCTTCGATCCTCGCCTCGCTGACGGCGAATACGCCACGCAGCAGGGCGGGTACCCGCAGCTTCATGTCGACCGCTGGCACACCGGCCAGTTTGTTGCCGTGCGGACCGATGATGCCGATTCCCTCGGCCCGCAGTTCGAGGTTATTCGCCTTGCGGTCCCAGCGCACGACGGTGTCGTCGATTTGTAACCGATGGTCCGCGACGGTTCTGGCGAACAGTTCTTCTACGCGCGGCGTCACGAAAACGATGTTAACGGGGCCGGAGGCCAAGCGCCACAGCATCAATCCCGCGAGTAAGACCAGTAGAGCGACCACTCCGGCGGTCACCTTCAACACGATCTTCAGGATACGGCGGACTGTAGTCCACGGTCCTTTTTTTACGGTGGTGGCATCCATTTCTGTGGCCGACGATAAGATACCACCGCGGAAACGGCCACTTCGAAACAGGGATGATTTCGCTGGGGCACTACTCGCGCGACTGTTAGATTGGGTATATGACATCGGGCAATGACAAGCACAGCGACCGTACCGCCGACGAAGCGGTTCCGGAACCGGCAGGCGCGGATCCGCCCCGGCCTCAACGTGGTACCCAGCGACGCCTGCTCACCGTCGACGAGTATGTCGACGGTGTGCGCGGAGGTGACCGGGCGACGCTCGCTCGTGCGATCACCCTCGTCGAGTCGAGCGCACCGCCCCACGTCGCCATCGCCCAGCAGGTAATCAAGGCCGTGCTGCCGGATTGCGGCGGCTCGATCCGCGTCGGCATCACCGGCGTTCCCGGTGCGGGCAAGAGCACGTTTATCGAGGTTCTCGGTACCTACCTCACCGGCAACGGTCACAAGGTCGCGGTGACCGCCGTGGATCCTTCGAGTACGGTCACCGGCGGCAGTGTGCTCGGCGACAAGACCCGGATGGAACAACTCGCCAACGACCCACGCGCTTTCATCCGTCCCAGCCCGTCCGGCGGCACCCTCGGCGGGGTGACCCGCAAGACCCGCGAAACGCTGTTACTGTTCGAAGCAGCCGGTTACGACGTGATCCTGATCGAGACCGTCGGTGTGGGGCAGAGCGAGGCGGTGGTCCGCTCGATGGCCGATTTCTTCCTGCTGATCTTGATCACCGGTGCTGGTGACGAACTACAGGGGATCAAACGCGGTGTGATCGAGCTGGCCGACGCGATCCTGATCAACAAGGCCGACGGCGAGAACCGTGCCGCTGCGGAGCGTGCCCGTGCGGACTACGAGCGGGCGCTGCACTACATCCGCCCGGCGACGGACGGGTGGCAGACCCGAGCCTACACCGCGTCGGCGGCCAGTGGCACGGGGGTGCCGGAACTATGGGGTGTGGTCGAAAAGTTCGCAGCGCAGACACGTAGCAGTGGGGCGTTCGAGCGCCGTCGCCGCGGGCAGGAACGTGACTGGCTGCACGCGTTGTTGGCTGCCGCCCTCGAAGAGCGGTTCCGCGACCACCAGGCGGTCCGGACGCTGCTACCCGATCTGGAGCGGCAAGTGGTCGACGGTGAGCTACCGGCCGCCACAGCCGCGGCGCTGCTGCTCGAAGCGTTCGGCGTCGGGTGACCGGTGACCGCTGGCGGGTCGGCCGTTTCGAACCAGCGGTGCACTCACTGCGTGAATGTGAAGTAGGCCTGAACGACGAGCGTACCGTTGAGCTGGTCAGCGACCGCACTGGTCAACGGAAGATAATAATAGGTGCCCGGGCGCAACCAATCCCACCGCAGTTCCAGACCTAGAGACAGCGTGTGTGCGAAGCGCCCGTCGATCGTCTGCAGGTTGCCGGTGGCGCCGTAGCTGCCGAACAACTCCGCCAGCACTTGCCAGACGCCGCTATGCCAGCCGGCGTCCAGCTGGTAGTCGATGACCAGCTCGCGCCGATCGCCGCTGCCGAAGCCGCCGACGGTGAACTTGGGTTGCAGCGCGCCGCCGAACAGCCACCTGCCGTAATCCGCCGTCGACAAGAAGCCGTAACCGGCGGCCACTGTCCAGGCGTCGGGCGTGTACTTGTGGTACTCGTGCACGTTGGTCAGTACTGCCAGGGGTGCCGAACTGCCGTCGTGGTAGCGGTAGGTGCCGGTGGTGAGGTTCATGAACCACCAGCGGGAGTCGCCCTCCCAGTCGTGGACGACCTTGCGGAGCCCGACCGTCACATTGGCCGGGGAATTGTCCAGCGAATCGCCGTCAGCGATGAATACCGGAATCGGTAGCGAAAAGACAATATCGTAGTTGTCGATCAGATTGGCTCCGCCGATGAACTCGTAGGTACCGGAGAGAGCGCTCAGCTGCTGGTCACCCCGCAGCAACGGCCGTTGGTATACGATACCCGCCAGGTTGCGTTCGAGGCCATTCTGGCGCAAGAGGAAGGATTGCGCGGTGGCGTCGGTCAGGCCCATGACCAGCAATCCCAGTGGTACGATGTGCAGTAGCGCACGTAATATACTACGCCGCGAGTTCCAGTAATAACCGGGCAAGGCAATCTCCTTCTCGTCATGGTGCGGACGGCCATGGTACCGCCTGCTTCCTGGCTGGGGAACCGTAAAACACTGCCTGTGCGCGGAGTGGGTCTGCTGGTCACATCCAGACCTGCGTACTAGATTATCCCGGCACGAACGATTCACCCCGTTTACGAGGACCGATTACCATGACCGTCCAGCGGACCGATGCCGCCCAGATCTTCCTGTTCGACACCTTCAGCGGCGAGCGGCGTGAGTTGCAACTACTCGAGCCAGGCCGGTGCCAGATCTACTGTTGCGGACCGACGGTTTACGACCACAGCCACATCGGCCACGCCCGCGCCGCGCTGGTGCCTGATGTGATCGTGCGGTTTCTGCGCCAGCAAGGGATAGAGGTCAGGTACGTACGCAACATCACTGACATCGACGACTAGTTCATCGCGCGCAGCTTAGAAGATGGTATTCCGGCCCACGTGATAGCTCATAAGTACG
>JAUVBS010000078.1 GCA_030591105.1 bacterium
AAGACCGCCACTAGAGAGCCCGGTAACCTGGCTGCCACCGGCAGCCAGAAGAGACGCAGCAGGAACAGCCAGACGGCGGTCAGGACCAGTCCCCGCACGGCAGTGACCGCCAAGCAGCGTAGATGGAGCCGCTCGATACGTCGGTCATCACCGTCGCGGAGGCTGCGGTGCCCTGCGAGCATCCAGAGCAAATGCAGACGTCGCTCGGTCCGGATCACCCAGTGGCCAGCCAGACTCAACAACGCCACCCCGATCACGGTCCAGCTCGCCAACGTCGCCGGCGGCGGCAAACCATCCCCACCGGGGGCGGACTTCGCCCAAGCCAACGCTGCCACCCCCGCCAGCACGGCGCTGACCGGTTCGCCGACGAAGGTCTGGCCCACCGGCAGGTTGCCGACCAGAACCAGTTGCAGCGGGAGTCCGACGCTCAAGCCCGCACCGAGGTCACCGCACACCAGCCCTGTCAGGATACCGGCCGGCAACGGTTGACTCAGCCAGGTCTGGGCAACCGCGGTATCGTCCAGCGCCAACGCCATGGCCAACAACGCCAACAGCGGCAACGCAAACCCCGGCAGAGGCCAAGCTTCGATTCCCGTCCACGGCAGGCCGGTCACAACCGCTCCTCCATCGCCACGAGTAGCCCGCGAGCGAGGATCGTCTCCTTGCCACCGGGAACCTGCTGGGCGCGCAACGAACAGCCGTCGGCGATCAGTGCTTTGAACGCCTCAACATCGCCGTGGTCGACGTACACGTACGGTAACAGCTCCTGTTTACCGGCGCTGTAGTGCATCCCACCGACGTTGATCTCCGGCAGCGGAACACCGCGGTCCGCCAGCTCACGCATATCGGCGGGAGAGCCGGTCAACAGCAACGTGCGCTCACGGCCAGGATCCGGCTCGCTCTGTAGTCGCTCCGCAGCAGCGGCGAGCGCGAGGACCGCTACCTCGATCTCCGGTGACACCGATTGGGCATAGACCCGGCTGCGCCACGCGTCAGCGGCGATATCGTCATTGGCGAGCACGATGCAGTCCGGGCGTAGCTTTTGGCTCCAGCCGACAGTGACTTGACCGTGGATGAAACGGTCGTCGATCCGGGCCAGGAGGATACTCATACCGGGGGCTCGATACGGATGATCGCCTGACGACCCTTCTCCACGAGTCGGTCCGCCAGCTCCTGCGGCTCCAGCGATTCACGCCAGAGAATCAGTCCCAGTAGCATCGCCAGATTCAGTCCGCCGATGACGATGGCGGTCGGTCGGTCGGCTTCGGCACACAAGGCAGCGGTGGCGCAGCTGCCGCCTTGATCGTCAATCAAAATCATCGCCGCCGGGACGCCCGCCGATCGATTGCTCGCGTCGCTGGCGGCGCCAGAGTCGAGCCAGCGCCGGACGTCTTCGGCTAGCTGCAGCGCCGAGCGTTCCTCGTTGCTCATGACGTCGATACCGCTGACCGGGCCGAGAATCTTCTCAGCGACCGCCAGCAGTTCGTGACCAAAACGGCCGTGTGTGAGTACCAGCACTCGGACCATGGATCTCCCCAGCCTGGATCGTAGGCGTCGGCTCGGACACTACTCGAGGTCTTGCTCGAGGTAGCGTCGCAATCGGCGGTTGGTGCGCATCGTATCGACGATCCGCTGGTTGAGAAGTTCGGCCGCGTCGTAGCCGTAAACATTGAGCATGAAATCCAGAGCAATCACTTCGGACAACACCGTGATATTCTTGCCCGGAAAAAGCGGTACGACGACTTGCGGAATCTGTACGCCGAGAATCTCGGTATAGCGCCGCTGCATGCCTACCCGCTCGTAATCGACATCGTCGTCCCATTCTTGTAGCTGCACATCGACTTCGATCCGCTTCTGCATACGGATCGCGCGGACGCCGAAGATCGCTTGAACATCGATCACGCCGAGACCGCGGATCTCGATGTTGTGACGTAGCACCTCACGGAAGCTGCCAATCAGTACACCGTCTTCCCGCTTGCGGATCTTCACGATATCGTCGGCCACCAGACGGTGACCCCGCTCGATCAGGTCGAGGGCACACTCGCTCTTGCCGATCCCGCTCCGTCCGGTGAACAACAGACCAACGCCGTACACGTCCACCAACGTACCGTGTACTTCGCTGCGCGGGGCGAACTCCCGCTCCAGGTAACGGGTCAGCTCGGCTATGAATTCGACCGCCGACAGCGGCGAGCGGAAAACCGGAAAGCCGCGCTCGGTTGCCTGCGTCAGTACCGGATCGGGCAACGTCCGCCCCCTGGTGACGAAGAGGGCGGGCGGATCGAGGGAGATCACGTGTTCGAACGCAATGACCTGTTCATCGGCATCGAGTGAGGAGAGGTAGGTCATCTCCGACTCGCCCATGACTTGGATTCGGCGGGGCAGAAAATTTTCGGTGAATCCCATCACCGCCATACCGGGGCGGTGCACGTCCTGGGCGTAGATCGGCACGTCGCTGTCCGGCAATTCCGTCAGCAACTCCAGCTCGAGCTGCTCGTGCAGGTCGCGGTAGATCTGTTGTACCGTCGCCTGACTCATCGGCAACCTCCGCCGCCACCGCGGTTTCAAGCGGTGGTGGACTCCATCAAACCGACTTCACCGTCGCTGCGCTGATAGACGATACCGACCCGCGAAGTGGCGATATTGCGGAAGACCAGAAACGGTTGTTCCGACACGCGGAACGACTGCACCGCTTCTTCGACGCCCATGTCACGCAGCTCGAAACCCTCGCTTTGCAGTTGCGCCACATCGTCCGCGGTCACGGCCTCATCGGCGACCATGGCGCGGCCGAGACCGCCTTCCTCGCCCTTCTGGCGACCGCTGATCTTGCCCTTGAATTTACTCAGCTGCTTGCGCAAACTCTCGGTCACTTCACCGATCGCAAGTTCCGGTTCGATCCCCTCGCCGCTCGCGCGGAATTCGGCGTTCCTGAGATACAGTACCGCATCGACCGTGAACCGTCCCGACTCGTGGGTCAGCATGATCTTGGTCTCGACGACGGGACGGGGGCTGAAGCGCTCCAGTTTATCGAAACTGGCGGCGATCTTCTCTTTCTGGTCGTCTCCCAAATTGAAATGACGGGTCTGGATGTCGAGCTGCATGGCGCCCTCCTCGTCGCGGTTTGGACCGGCCCGGTGCCGCACAAGACGGACCGGATCTTTATTGAGCCCGGACCACAGCCGTACGCTGCGGAAGGGGCGTTAGAACTGCTTGCGCATACGCGCGCTCAGGATTCCCATCTGTTCGCGGTACTTGGCTACGGTGCGGCGAGCTATCTTCAGCCCCCGTTGTTCCAAACGATCGACGATCTTCTTGTCCGAAAGCGGCTTCTTCGGATCCTCGTTTTCGACGATCTCCTGGATCATTATCTTTACTGCCTTGGCTGCAATTTCAGTGCCCTCAACGGTATCGAGTCCGGCGCTGAAAAAATACTTCAAGGGAAACACGCCACGCGGCGTCTGGACGTACTTCTGCCGAGTGACGCGCGAAACTGTCGATTCGTGCATGCCGATGACACTGGCGACCTGCTGCAAAGTGAGCGGCTTGAGCGCAATCGCTCCCTGCTCGAAGAATTCCTTCTGTTCGTCGACGATGGCCTCCATGACCTTGATCATCGTCCGCCGCCGCTGTTCGATCGTCTTGATGATCCACTCGGCGTAACGTTTCTTCTCGTCTATGAATTTGACGGCATCGTCATCGCGCCTCTCTTTGTCCTGTAAAGTCGCCTCGTACTCCTTGCTCACGCGCAGTCGTGGCAAGTTGCCGTCGTTGAGATAGACAACGTACTCGTCGCTATCCTCGTCCACTCTGTGCACCACCAGGTCGGGCATGATGAAACGCGCCCCCTCGCTGGCGTCGCTCAGACCGGGCCGCGGATCGAGTTCGCCGATACGGCTCGCGATCTCCTGTACCTCGCGGGGGGTGGTTTTCATCTCGCGCGCGATGTCGCCGAATTTTCGATTCTTCAGCGCTTCGAAATGGTGTTCGACGACGTGGGCCTCCAGGGAATCGGCTTGGTCCTTGGCGACCAGCTGCAGCAGGAGACACTCACGTACATCACGGGCGCCGATCCCCGGCGGATCGAAGCTCTGAATGACCGTGAGAACGTCGATCACCCGCTGCTCGTCCACTTCGAAAAACGCGGCGACCTCGGCGAGCTCACAGGCGAGAAAACCGTCTGCGTTCATACAGCCGATCAAGTACTCGCCGAGCTTGCGATCGAGTGGGTCGGCCACTGCCAGGTGCAACTGCGCGGTGAGGTCATCCTGGCCGGAGGGGATGTAGACCGTCGGGCGCTCGAATCGGTCCTCGTCATCGGGCTCGTGCTCCCGTTCGAACACGCTGCCACGGAACCCATCCTCGAAGTACTCGTCCCAATCGACGCTCTCACCCGCGGTATCCTGCGTCTCGCTGGTGGGCTCTTTCCTCGCCTCCTGCTCCGCCTCGTTCTGTTGCTCTTGCTCCAGTTCTTCCTCGGTCTCCTCGGCAGGATCGACCTCTTCGAGCAACGGATTGATCTGCAACTCCTGCCGCAGGATCTGCTCGAGTTCGAGGGTGGGGACCTGCAGAAGCTTGAGCGCTTGTTGCAGACGCTGGGTCATGACCAGCTGCTGCTTCTGGTACAGGCCGAGATGCAGGCCCAACTTGGGGCTCATGGCGTGGCTCTTCCCACTGATGGTGCGACCGCATCGCGCCGGCGCGCTACAGGCGGAATGATTTCCCCAGATAGATCGCCTTGGCCTTATCCGAAGCGACGATCTCGTCCGCGCTACCGGCCAACTCGATGCGTCCTTCGTAAAGAATGTACGCCCGGTCGGTGATCGTCAGCGTCTCGCGGACATTGTGGTCGGTGATCAGGATACCCAATCCCTGCTCCCGGAGTTGAGAAACACAGGTCTGTAGATCGGCAACAGCGATGGGATCGATCCCGGCGAACGGTTCATCCAGTAACATGAATTTCGGTTCGGTGACCAGCGCCCGCGCGATCTCGACCCGCCGACGTTCGCCCCCCGACAGTTGGTAGCCGTAGCTCTTGCGAATGTGGGCAACTCCCATCAGTTCGAGCAACTCCTCGACACGCTCGCGCCGTCTGGTTTGCGGCATTTTGAGACTCTCGAGGACGGCCATGACATTCTCTGCCACGGTCAGCTTGCGAAAGATCGACGACTCCTGCGGCAGGTAGCCGATCCCCAGACGCGCCCGCTTGTACATCGGCAAGCTCGAGATGTCGCGGTCGTCGAGGAACACCTTGCCACCGTCGGGCCGGATGAAACCGACGATGATATAGAACGATGTCGTCTTACCGGCTCCGTTGGGGCCGAGTAGCCCCACGATTTCACCCTGCTCGAGCTGCAGATTGACCCCGTCAACGACGGCTCGGCCGTGGTAGACTTTTCGCAGTTCTACGGCGCGCATGATACTGCGGTTGTCAGTCCGGGCCGTTGTCACCGTTCGTTACCTGCGGTCGCGTCGTCGCCCACTTCACCCTGAACCCGCTGCTTGATCTCAATGTACTCCAGGTCCGGAGTTGCCTCCAGCCCGATCCCGGTCACGATGTCCTCACCCCTCGTCAGGCGGTCGAAAACGTCGTTGTAAATGATTCCGCGTTCGTCGTCGTAATACAATTCCGAGGTTTCCAGGCGTCGGCCGTCGTGGGTTTTCACTTCGACGTTTCCCCAGGCGAACAGGCTCTTGGTGTTGAGGTTGGCGCGGCCGCTGTCCGAGATCAACGTCGAAAAATACTCTCCATCGCGGTAGAATTTCATGTTCACCGTGACGAGGTGGACATCTTGATCACCGGTGAATTTCTGCATGAGATCGCTCTCGAGCAACCACTGCTTGACACCCTGCTTGGACTCGATCAGCCGATAATCGCGGAACTCCTGTTCCGGATGCGGGCCGGACGATCGGCCGCTCACAGGTTTGTCCGCCGATCCACAGCCACTCGTTAGCGTCAGCAGAGCGATCAGCAACGGCAACGACAGCGAAGCCCACAACGACACCGGTGCGCCGGGCAGTGCCACCCTGCTATTCATCCTCGGTATCGCTGACCGCATCATGGCTGCGCGCCCTTCCTGCGGGCCACTGCTTCCGGGGTGTTCTGATCCGCCGGTGTATCCGGACCATCATCGATGGAACCGGATCCATTCGGCCTGGTTCCGTCGGAATTTATGGGACGCGAATGCCTCAGGGCAACGTCGCCAGCGGGCGTCGACAACCGTAATTGTCGGCCGCCAACGCTCCGTTCGCTGAATCAGGTTGACGAGGCATTGCTATAGCGTCAAGCACATTCTATGCCATCACTGCAATTGGCGTTTTGATAACGAGATATCCCCGCGCATCCGGGCTAGAGCAGCCCTGCGCGCAACACATCGTGAATGTGCAGCAGTCCGAGCGGTCGCTGCTCTTCATCGACGACGATCAAGAGGGTTACCGGCCCTTCGCTACGCTCTTCCATCATGCGCAGGGCGGTCGCCGCGAGGGTGTCGGGACCGATGGTCGTCGGCCGGTGGCCCATGGCGCGGGAGATCGGCAGATCGAGAGCGAGTTCCTCTTTGAGCAGGACGCGTTTAACATCTCCGTCGACGCAGACCCCGACCAGCTGCCCGTCGTCGTCGACGACACAGGTACCGCCGAGCCTCTTGCCGACGATTTCAGGCAGCGATTCACGCAGCGTCAGCCGGTGCGATACGATGGGCAGCTCGTCACCACTGTGCATCAGCTCCGATACCCGCAACAGCAGGCTGCGACCGATAACGCCGCTCGGATGAAAGGCCGCAAAATCGTCTGCATTGAAGCGGCGGGCCTTGAGCAGGGCGACGACCAAGGCGTCACCCATGACGGTAGCCGCCGTGGCGCTGGTCGTCGGCGTCAGATCAAGAGGGCACGCTTCCCGTGCGACCGTCGTGGCCAAAACGATGTCGCTACCGCGGGCCAGTTCCGAAGTCGTCGCACCGGTGATCGCGATGGCGGTCATGCCGAAGTGTTGGCACTGGCTGAGTAGACTGATCACCTCGCGGTTGCTACCGCTACGGCTGATGGCGATCAGCACATCGGCTCGCCGCACGATACCGATATCGCCGTGGGACGCCTCGACCGGGTGGATGAAGAAACTCGGCGTCCCCGTGCTGGTCAAGGTCGCTGCTAGTTTGCGGGCCACGAGACCGGATTTACCCAAGCCGGTCACCAGCACCCGACCAGGGCAGGCCAAGACGATTCGGACCGCGCGGACGAAACTCTCATCGACGCGCTCGCCGATCGCATCGAGAGCTTCGGCCTCCTGCCGGAAGGTCCCGCGACCAAGGTCGAGAATCTCCTGATCGCTCAGTTGGTCTGGCCTATCGTTCACCGTCATGTTTCCTGTTCGTCGGGGGCCGAGGCGGTCTCGTCGGGACGGGGCTGCCACACTTTCTCGCCGAGGCGCATTAGTGCCTGACCGTACAGCCGTGAGCTCTTGAGCACCAGATCGGTGACTTCGCGCACCGCGCCGCAGCCGCCCGCCGCCCGGGTCACGTAACGGCACTGCGCCTTGACCTCGTCCGGCGCGGCCGGCACGGCCACCGGCAAGCCGACCGCGTATAGAGCGGGCAGGTCGATCAGATCGTCGCCGACATAGAGCGCTGCTTCGGCGTGGCAGCCGGTCTCCTCGCAGATTTCCGCCAGAGCCGCCTGCTTGTCGAACCGCCCGATCTTGATCGACGCGAAACGCAGTTCCCGGGCTCGCTGCTCCACGATGGCACTGTTGCGGCCGGTCAATACCGCCAATTTCAGACCGACCGTACGTGCCATGACCAGACCGAGACCATCGCGTGTATCGTATTCCTTGAGCGCCTCACCCCGCGGGCCGTAGATCAAGTTACCCGGTGTAAGTACACCGTCGGCATCGAACACCAACAGGCGCACCTGCGCAAACGCCGCGGCGAGTTGCTCCCCGACAGTCGCCACCGCAGCGGCGTGGTAACCGTCATCCGTCAGTGGCGGCCAGGGTCGATCGTTCACCGGATCGCCTCCTGGTACTGGACGCGAAACCGGCTGAGTGCGCCGATCAGCGGTGCGAAGCGCGCCAGCGGCATTTGGCTGCCGGCGTCGCTGAGCGCCCTTGC
>JAUVBS010000464.1 GCA_030591105.1 bacterium
AGTTTGCGGGGTTCACGTAACGGCTCTACCATTCGTTGCGAAGGCGGATCTCTCGTCATCGTCGCCAGCAGAGGAGGTAGGTCCCGGCCACCGGTGTCGGGTCCGCACGCCATGGATTCACTACGGCTCTATCGACGACTAGCGATCCTGTTGCTGATACTGGTTCTGACCGCCGGCGTGTTTTCGGTGGCCGGCGCGGTCAAGGATGCACAACCTGTCCATTACGTCTGGACGGCTCCGACGGAGGGCTCGCCGGTTGTCTTCTACCGCGTGCAGCTATCGAGGAACGACGGCGAGTTCGCCGTGATCGACTCCGCACCGACGACAAGCTATACCCTCGCGGTCGAGTGGGGAGACAAGTACGTCATCCGTGTCGCCGGTGTCGATGCGGCCGATCGCCAGGGCCCCTACTCGATCCCTTCGGAACCTTACACCCCGGAAATCCCGCCGCCATCGGACCCGTAGTAGACTTACGGCCGTCGCGTCGTATCATAGTTCCCGGAGGCAACAGTCGGGCCTGCTAACGACTTCTTTGCCGGCCGGTGTGTCGCGGCGTAGGGACTACTTTTTTTCCGGCCCGGGAGGACGACGTGCGGATCGGTATCATCGGCCTGAAGTTCACCGGCAAGACGACTCTCTTCAATGCCATCGCCGGTGCGGGCGCACCGACCGGTCAAGGAGGAGTCGATCCTCACCTGACGGTGGGCAAGATCCCCGATCCACGCCTCGACCTGCTGACGGAGATGTTCTCGCCCCGCCGCACTGTGCACGCCCAGGTGGAGTGGATCGACATTCCGGGTTTCAAACCTGGCGCGACCGCCGACGGTGGACGCGAAGCGACCCGTTTTCTCGAGCACGGCCGCGCGGCGGATGCCCTGGCGCAAGTCGTACGCTGTTTCGACGGCGGTTACGGACTACCCGACCCCGAAAAGGAGCTGGCGACCCTCGCTTTCGAGTTGACCGTGGCCGACCTGCAAATCGTCGAGAATCGGCTCGAGCGTCTGGCCAAGGAGAAGGTGACAACCGGCAAGGTGGTTGCCCCCATCGAACTCGCCATGATGCAGCGATTCCGCACGCAACTGGAGGCCGACCGACCGCTGCGCGATCTCGAACTCGATAACGATGAGCGCAAAATCGTCTCGGGTTACTCCTTCCTGACCATCAAACCGTTGATCGTGGTTTTCAACCTGGCCGAAGGTGCCTCACCACCTGCTGGCGCCAGTGCGGCGGCCCGGGCGGTGGGAGCCGAGGTACTCGGTCTCTGTGCGCGGGTAGAGGAGGAGTTGGCGGAATTGTCGTCCGCCGACGCGGCAGAGTTTCTGACCGATCTCGGCATCACCGAGCCAGCGGTCAACCTGATGATCCGCGCCGTGTATGGAGCACTCTCCTTGCAGAGCTTTTTCACCGTGGGGGAGGACGAGTGCCGCGCGTGGACGGTACGCCGGGGAACCCGGGCGCCCGGTGCGGCAGGTGTCATCCATACCGACATGCAGCGCGGTTTTATCCGTGCCGAAGTCACCGCGTACGCAGATCTGGTTACCGCCGGTAGTCTCGCTGCGGCCAAAGGGGCCAACAAGGTGCGTCTCGAGGGCAAGAACTACGTAGTCCAGGACGGTGATATTCTGTCCATCCGATTCAGCGTCTGATGACGGGGACAGGGGCATCGCCCGGTCCACCCTCCGGACTGGGTAGCGGTCCGTCAGCTGGCCGTCGCATCCGACCGCGCTGGGCAGTGCCGGTGTCGATCGCCGTGATCAGCGCCTGGTGGTTACTGGTCTGGGCGACACTCGAACCTTCGGTCTTGACCCGCGTCCCGATTCTCGACGAGCTGTTCTATCTACGCCAGGGCGCGGCCATCGCCGACGGGCAGTGGTTTGCGGACCGGCCGTTCTTCATGTCTCCCGTCTATCCGTATCTGGTCGCCGTGAGCGGTAGCGGTCAGGCACCGGGTCCGGACGGCGTGCTTTCGGCACCGCCGGTGGGACTACGTCTCGTACAGGCGCTGGCCTGGGCGGCCGTGGCGTGGTTGCTCTTCGGAGCGGCGCGCCGACTTTTGCGCTCGCGGAGATTGAGTCCGCGGGCCGCGACGCGCTGGGCGTATCTGCCGCCACTCCTGTTTCTGCTGTACCGCCCCGCCGCCGTGTTCGTCAGCACGGCTCTGCTCGAGATACCGCTGGCACTGGCGGTCACCGCCTACCTGTACGTGATCAGCAGTTGGGTCGGTGACGGACCGACCGACCGGGCCGGGTCGGGGACGGTAAGGTACCTGG
>JAUVBS010000031.1 GCA_030591105.1 bacterium
ACAGGTCGGTACCGAGCTTCTCGGCCAGAGCTTCGTATTCCCCTTTGCGCACTTCGGCCAGGTTACGCCGCTGTGGGTTCGAGGCGGCCTGCTCGTACAGGTAGACCGGGATGTTCAACTCTTCGCCGATTCGTCGGCCGACCGTTCGGGCCAACTCGACGCAATCCGCCATGGAGGCGCCGCGTACCGGTACGAAGGGACAGACATCGGTGGCGCCGTGGCGCGGGTGGGCGCCGGAATGTTTACTCATGTCAATGAGCTGGGCGGCTCTTTGCACCACGCGAAAGGCGGCTTCACCAACTTGCGCCGGCGGTCCGATGAAAGTGATCACGGTCCGGTTGGTATCGACGCCGGGGTCGACGTCGAGTAGTCGAACCGAGTCGACCTCTTCGATGACGCTGGTGACCTGGTCGATGATCGCGCGGTCGCGCCCCTCGCTGATATTCGGAACACATTCGATCAGCTTCTGCATCGCCGAAACCTCTTGGCCGGATGGGTGGCTAACGGAACTGCCGGCGCGAATTCAACGCGTTGCAGCGTCCGCACTGTTCGGGTGAAGATAACGGTCCAGCGACCCGATTACCAGCGGCGGTCCGTCGGTCCGAGGCTGCGCGATGGCGTGATACCCGCGACCGACAGTGATGCAACCTTCTGCCGGCGCCTGCGTCATTAGGGTGCCCGAACGACTTGCGAACGATGGTTACCAGTGCCGTGCCCGGATCGATCATTTCGGGCGTGGTTCGTTTCGACACCCCGCTGTTCGATCTGGAGATGTGCCATGAGCTTAGGAAAACGAAATCGACGTTGGATCTGGCTGACAGCTGTGGTCGTGGTGGTGGCGATCGCCGCCGTGGCGACCTGGCGATTCATCGGCCGCGGCGAGCAGGCAGCCGTAGCGGCGACCGACTCGACGGCCGTGGAGGCTGCCGTCTCCGCCGAGGATCCTGAGGAAATAGCCGTTCCGGTCGAGCTGGCGGTGGCCGCTCGCCGGGAGATTGCGGCCTTCTACCGTGCGGCTTCGGTTATCGAGGCCGACCGGTTGGTCGACCTGGTAGCCAGGGTTGGCGGCCGTGTCCAGGCGGTCAAATGCGAGGAAGGGGAGTGGGTCAGCAAGAACGACGTACTGGTTGAACTCGAGAACGGCCGCGAGAAGATCCAGCTGCAGCAGGCGAATCTGAAACTCGCCGACCAGGGACGCCAACTCGAGCGCAGCCGCGAAATGCTCGCGGAGGAACTGATCAGCCAGCAGGAGTTCGACACGGTCGACTCGGCGTACCGGCTCGCCGGGACCGAACGCGATTTGGCCCGGATCGCCCTGGAGGAGACCTACCTCCGCGCTCCGTTTGCCGGTCAAATTACCGACCGCAAGATCGTTCTCGGACAGCAAGTGGCCATCGCCCAGGCGATGTTCACGCTGGCTGACTTCGACCCCTTACGTGTGCGGGTGCACTTACCCGAGGCGATTGCCCGCAAGGTCGTCGCTGGTCAGCGGGTACTGGTGACCCCCGACGCGGCAGAGGCACCGCTCGAAGCGATCGTCGAGCGGGTCTCACCGGTGGTCGACCCCGCGACCAGCACCGTCCGGTTGACCTTGCTGCTGCACGACGGCACCGAGGGTGCCCGCGTCGGCGGCTTCGCCAAGGTGCGCATCACCACTGACACCCATCGCCAGGCACTGTCTGTACCGAAGCTCGCCCTCGTCGAGGAAGGTGGCCTGCGCAGCGTGTTCGTGGCCGAGGCCGACACGGTCCGTAAAGTGGAGGTTCGTACCGGGCTCTACGACGAGTCCCACATCGAGGTTCTCGAGGGAGTCAATGAAGGTGAGTTCGTCGTGACTCTGGGCCAAGGCGGCTTGCGCACCGGTGCGAAGATCGAAGCTCTCAATGCGACGGAGGTGGGCTACGGAACCGCCGTCGAACCGGAGTCGCATCTCGATTCCGCCGGTCAGAATGTGGCCGCTGTGACCGCCAATCAGTAAGCACTACGCCGCGCGGTATACGGCCGCGGGAAGCGGTTTGTCCGCCGATATCAGGAGGAGCGACGCGACGTGAAGGTGATCCGATTCGCGGTAACCCACCCGGTAACCATCTGGATGGCGGCTCTGGCCGCGGTGGTCTTCGGTCTGGTGGCGCTCGGGCGACTCGACATGCGCCTGTTACCGGAGATCCGTTACCCCAGCTTGACAGTGCAAACCGAGTTTCCCAACACCGCACCGGTGGATGTGGAGAATCTGGTCACGCGGCCGCTCGAGGAGTCGGTCGGTGTCGTAACCGGGCTGCGCAAGGTGCACTCGCTCAGCCAGGCCGGCCTGTCCCAGATCACTCTCGAGTTCGACTGGGGCACCGAGATGGATTACGCGGCGCTCGACGTCCGCGAGAAAATCGATCTGGTGCGTCTGCCCGACGAGGCGCGGACGCCGTTGCTCTTGAAGTACGATCCGACCCTCGACCCGGTTCTACGGATCGGATTATGGGGTGACGCGCCGCTGGTCTACCTGCGCAACATCGCCGAGGACGTGCTCAAGAAAGAGATCGAGTCGTTGCAAGGGGTCGCGGCGGCCAAGGTGGCTGGTGGATTGGAGGAGGAGATCAGGGTCGAGGTCGACGAAACGCGACTGGCTGCCCTCGGTATTCCGATCGCCCTGGTCAACGAGGCTGTGGCTCAGGAGAATGTCAACGCTTCGGGCGGTCGTCTACGCGACCGCAACGCCGAGTACATCGTGCGTACGTTGAGCCGCTTCGGTGACCTGCAAGACATCGCGGACGTGACGGTAACTGTCAAAGACGGACAACCGATTCGGCTCGGTGAAATCGCGACGATCACCCGTACGCACAAGGAGCGTACCACCGTCACGCATGTCGACGGGCACGAAAGCGTCGAATTGGCGATCTACAAGGAAGGGGACGAGAACGTCGTCACCATGGCCAGACGCGTCCGAGCCCACCTGGATCGATTGCAGCATCAGCTACCCGAAGAGATCGAACTTTCGCTGCTGTTCGACCAATCGGTATTCATCGGCAAGGCGGTCAGTGAGGTGCGCAACAACGCCCTGCTCGGCGGTCTACTCGCCGTGCTCGTGCTGTTCGTGTTCTTACGGGACTTCCGGAGCACGATGATCATCGGCGTGGCGATCCCGCTGTCGATCGTCGCTACGTTCATTCTCATGTACTCCCGCGGTGTGTCGTTGAATGTCATGTCGCTGGGCGGGCTGGCCCTCGGTGTCGGCATGCTCGTGGATAATTCGATCGTCGTGCTCGAAGCAATTCATCGACGGCGGGAAGAGGACTCTACCCAGCGCGACACCGTCGAGTCGGTGACCCAAGGCGCCAGCGAGGTGGCCACCGCGGTCATCGCCTCGACGCTGACAACCGTCGCGGTGTTCGTGCCGATCGTATTCGTAGTCGTCGGGATCGCCGGGCAGATTTTCCGCGATCAAGCTCTGACCGTAACCTTCTCGCTGTTCGTCTCGTTGGTCGTCGCTCTGACGTTCACACCCATGGCCGTTGCTTTCGGACGTTCGTCCGCCGGGTCGCCAGGTGGTGGTGATGCGGCCGCCGGCTGGCGTGCTGGCTGGCACAGTGTGGCCGGTGCCGACAGCGGCTGGCGCCGCTGGCGACGCCGCATCGGCATGGGGCTGACGATCGGTCTACCGGTGGTCGTTGCCTGGGCCGCGTTGAAACTGCTACGCGGCTTGCGCTGGCTGACCGGCTGGCTTTTGACGCCGCTGACCTGGAGCTTCGGCCGCGTCTACCCGATCCTCGCCAGCAGCTACGACCGGCTGCTCGCCGTCGCGTTGCGCCGTCGCGTGTTGGTCCTCATGCTGGTGGCGTTGGTCGTCGCGGCGGCGGTGGCAATATTCCCGACCCTCGGCTCAGAGCTGATCCCACCGTTGGCCCAAGGGGAGCTGACACTGGCGATCGAGCTTCCGGAGGGGACGCCGCTCAGCCGCACCGTCACCACGGTGACCGCCATCGAGACGAGGTTGGCTGGCCTGCCCGGTATCGATCTGCTCGCCAGCGACATCGGTGTCAGCCGCGAGGGTGGCACCAGCGCTCAGCGCCGTAAGGAGAATCGCGCGGAGCTGTATGTACAACTCACCGAGGCGACCGCCGCAACGGAGACGGCGGTGCTCGAGCGGATCCGCGCGGTGGTGGACGACTATCCCGAAGTAACCTTGAAGTTGCGGCGCCGCTCGTTGTTGACTTTCAACGCTCCGGTCGAGGTCGATATCTACGGTTACAACCTCGAGGACCTGCAGAGCACGGCCGACCGCGTCGCGGCGCTGTTGGCGGATGTCGGTGGCTTACGTGATGTGCGTCGCGCGATGGTACCGGGATCGCCGGAGGTGCGGATCAGCTTCGACCGGGACAAATTGAACCGCTACGGTTTGACCCTCGCGGAAGTCTCCAACACGGTGCGCGGGAAGGTGCGCGGAACGGTGGCCAGCCGGTTCCGCGACCGTGAGCGCCATATCGATATCCGGGTTCTCAACCTCGACGAGCAACGCAATACCGTCACGGCGGTACAGGACCTGATCATCGCCGAGCGGGACGGAATTCCGATCCCGCTGGCCGCGGTGGCGAGCATGGAGATCGTGCGCGGTCCGGCCGAGATCCATCGGCTCGGTCGCAAGCGCGTTGCCGTGGTCACGGCAAACATCGCCGGTCGCGATCTCGGTTCGGTGACGGCCGAGATCGAACACCGTCTACGCCGGCTGGCGTTACCGGCGAACACCTACGTCGAACTCGGTGGCCAGAACTCCGAGATGCAGAGTTCTTTTCGTTCGCTGCAAATGGCCATCGTGCTGGCGATCTTCTTGGTCTATCTGGTCATGGCTGCTCAGTTCGAATCTTTCGTTTATCCCGTGATCATCATGTTCACGGTGCCGTTGGCGATGATCGGAGCGGTCATCGGCCTGAAAGTGACCGGTACGGCGGTGAGTGTGATTGCGGTGATCGGAGCGATCATGCTCGCCGGTATCGTGGTGAACAACGGTATCGTGTTGGTTGATCGTATCAATCAGCTGCGGAAGCATCAGGAATTGATTCCGGCGGTCAAGCAAGCTGGCCGCGAACGGTTCCGGCCGATCCTGATGACCACGGCGACAACGGTACTGGGGCTATTGCCCATGGCGTTGGGGTTGGGCGAAGGGGCGGAGCTACGCTCGCCGCTAGCGATCACGGTGATCAGCGGTTTGCTGGTCGCGACATTGCTGACTCTAGTGGTCGTGCCGGTGATCTATACGCTGATGACTCCCGGCGGGGTTCGGTTGCCGAAGCCGACTGCGGACACGGAGCGGCGTTCCGGAGATCGGGGCGGCGCGTTGGCGACAAGCCGACCTTTGGAGCGCTGAAATGTGGTTGACCCGCCTGAGTCTGCGTCGGCCGGTAACTCTCGCCATGGCGCTGGTAACCGTGTTGGTCCTCGGCGGCGTGTCGATCTGGAAACTGCCGCTCGATTTCCTGCCACGCGTGGAATTTCCGTTCATCGGTGTCTGGATTCCCTATCCCAACGGTATTCCCAGTCAGAACGAGCGCGATATCGTGCGTCCCATCGAAGAGGTTCTCGCTACGCTCGGCGGCGTACGTGAGATCAACAGCTACAGCGATGCGGACGAGATGTGGATCGGGGTCGAGTTCGACTGGGGGCGCGATGTCAATCTGATGCGCCTCGAGGTCAAGGAGAAGGTCGACCAGATCCGCGGCGAGTTACCGCCAGACATCCGCCAGATCTTCTTGCTGACCTTCGACACCAACGACATTCCGATCATCGAAGGGCGTATCGCTGCCAAAGGGCGTGATCTATCCGAAAGCTGGGACCTGCTCGACCAGAAGATCATCGGACCGTTACAGCGCATTCCAGGTGTCGGCCGTGTGAATATCGATGGCGTGCTGCCTACCCAGGTGTCGGTCTATCTGCGTTTCGACAAGATCATGGAGTACGGCATCGACGTTGGCCGGCTATTTCGCGTGCTGGAGGCGGCGAACGTCGAACTGACTGTCGGTCGGATCACCGATCGGGGGCTGCGCTACGACTTGCGTACCGTCAGCGGTTTGGCTTCGGTTGAGGATCTGGGCGATCTGCCCATCGATCCGCGTGGCCTACGCTTGCGCGACGTAGCAGAAGTGGTTTACGGTGCGCCGGCTCTGGAGTATGGCCGGCACCTCAATGGTGAACCGGCGATCGCGTTCTGGATTCAGAAAGCTTCGGGGTACAATACGGTCGAGGTCTGCCGAGACATCGAACGTGAACTGGAGCGGGTCAACCTCGATCCGACGCTAAGTGGCATCAACAGCTTCAGCTTTTTCAACCAGGCCGACCAGATTACCGACTCGTTGCGCACGTTACTGCAGGCGGGGTGGTTCGGTTCGATGCTCGCCATCGCGATCCTCTACCTGTTTCTGCGGCAAATTGGCATGACGCTTGTGGTTGCATTGGCGATCCCACTGTCGATCATCGGCACCTGCGTATTTCTCTTCCTCGGCGGCAGATCTTTGAACGTCTTGACGATGATGGGTTTGATGCTCGGGGTCGGTATGTTGGTGGACAACGCCGTCGTGGTTCTCGAGTCGATCCACCGTAAGCAGCACGAAGGTTTCTCGCCGCTGGCCGCCTCGGTACGCGGGACGCGAGAGGTCGGTCGCGCCATCGTCGCCGCGACGCTGACGACGGTCATCGTCTTTGCTCCGGTGGTGGTCGGCAAGTCCGACGAGATGTCGGTCTGGCTCGGCGAAGTCGGGGTGACAATCAGCGTCACGTTGATCCTATCGCTCCTGGTGAGTTTGACGGTGATCCCGGCGCTAGCAGTCAAGCTCACCCGGCGCAACGGAGAACAAGCCGAGGCGGGTTGGCTGATCGGGCTGCGGCGGCGATATCTGACCATGCTCCGCTGGACCGTGCTACGGCATCCGCTGGTCACTGCGTTGGTGCTGGTTCCGGCGGCCTTGGTGCTTACTATCGGTGCCATGAAAGTGACTGGCTTCAAGCCGGATACTTTTGGGGATGAAGGGATACGGCGCGAGAATCTGGGCATCTACTTCGACTATACCGCGCCGCTGGACAAAGAGACCTCGCAACGCTGCGTCGAGAAAGCCGAATCGTATCTACGGACCCGGCGTGATGATCTGGGAATCCGCGACATCTACTCGTGGTTTGCGGCCGACAATGCGGGGATCGTCCTGTTTTTCCAGAGCGGCGTCGTGACCGAGACCTTCTTCCGCGAAGTGCGCGAAGATCTACGCGAGAATTTGCCGGTTCAGGCCGGGGTGCGTTACCAGTTCGGCGACGAAGAGGGAAACGATTCCGGGGCGAAAACCTTTGCGGTGACGATCACCGGTGAGGAGACGGAGTTTCTCGCGGAGTTCGCCGCCGAGGCCAAACGCAGATTGTCGTCGATCGACGGTATCGCCGACCTGACCAGCGACGCCGACCGCGGCAAGGCGGAGATCCAGGTTCGGGTAGATCCGCAACAGGCGAGTCGATTCGGCATCACACCGGTATCGGTTTCGCAAGTTTTGGCAATGACCTATCGCGGCGTCAACTTGCCGCGGCTGAATACCGGTGCGAGAGAGCTCGATCTCGTGGTGTCGCTGTTGCCGGAAGATCGAGAATCGATCGAAACCCTCGCGCTGCTGCCGATCGGTACCCGCGAGGGGCGGCCGGTGCAACTGGGCCAAGTCGCCGCATTCGAGTTCGCCCGCAGCCCGCAGCGAATCTTCCGGCACGACCAGCGGACCGGTGTGACGATCCGCGGTACCTACGACGGCGAGAAGCTCGACGACGCTCTCGACAAGATCCGCGCGCTCATGACTAGCCTCGAACTGCCGTTTGGTTACGGCTGGAACTTCGGGAGCCGAATCGAACGGAAACAGCAACAGAATTCCGAGATGGGCCTGAACATGCTGCTCGCTCTGGCCTGAGTGTTCTTCGTGATGGCCAGCCTGTTCGAGTCGCTCATGTACCCGTTGGTGGTGATGGGGTGTGTGCCGTTCGCGTCGCTCGGCGTATTCTGGATCATGATGGCCACCGGTACGCCGTTCAACTTGATGGCGATGATCGGCATGGTGATCCTGATCGGTATCGTGGTGAATAACGGCATCGTGCTCATCGACCACATCAACACCCGCCGACGCGCCGGCCTGTCGTTGGACGAGGCGATCGTCGCCGGATGCAGCGAGCGGATGCGCCCGATCCTGATGACCGCCGGGACGACGATTCTGGGTCTGATGCCGCTGGCAGTGTTGCACAACGCGCACGTCAGCGGTGCCCAGTATTACCCGATGGCGAGGGCGATTGCCGGCGGTCTGGCCTCCAGTACGATCTTGACGTTGGTGGTTCTGCCGACCTACTACCGTCTCGCCACGCTCTGGACCGAACGATTCGCCCGCCTGCTCGGTGCGGCGGTGCGCGCGCGGCCGGCCGCCAGGAATTGTCGCCAGGACTCGCTTTGAATCCCTTGGTTCTCCAGCGAACCGCTGCGCACGCACTCGCTGGGGAAACGGTTGATTAAGCGAGTTCTACACCTCGGCACTTCGAACTGGGGTTGCCCTGGGTAACGGCCCTATTGCTTCGGCCACAGCGAGTGATTATAATGCGGACAGATCGTTTACTCGGTATATGGGAATGTCCGGTATCGATTTCGCAGCCTGAACCAAGATAGAGCGCTGGCGGGGGAGATTGCCCCTGAGCGACGCCTGCTCGACACCGCGGCAGCTGCCCCGGCAACTCCCGCGTGCGGGACGGCGTTTTCTGAACTGACATACCAACATTCGTCGAGAGCTCTTCAGAAAGGTAAATGAAACATGTACGAACCGAATGCGCTCGATCGCGTGGCCATCTTCATCGATGGTGAGAATATCCACTATAGCGCCAAGCATCTGAATATGCGGCTCGATTACTTGAAACTGTGCCGTAAACTGACGGCCGGGCGTCGGCTGGTGCGGTCGTACTTCTACACGGCGATCAGTAACCAATCCGAAGGTAAGATCGATTTTATCAACTTCTTGAAGCTCAACGGATTCACCGTGGTGACCAAAGAAGTGCGGTCGTTCAACGAGACCGATTCCGTCAATCGCAGCGTCCGCAGCAGCCTAGATATGGAACTGGTTCTCGATGTGATGGACATGGTACCGCATCTCGATACGGTGATCATCTGTTCTGGCGATGGTGACTTCCGACCACTGGTCGAGAGCGTGGCGCGCCGCGGTCGCCACGTCGAGGTGTGCGCGTTGCGCGAGATGACGAGCACCGATTTGATCGCGACGGCCGACGCCTACACCGACCTCGCTACGATCAAGGATGACGTAGCGCTGCAGCAGGCACCGCGGGAGATCAAGAACGAGCTGCCGGTCAGTGACGACGAAATCGGTGGGTTTCGAGTTCAGGACACCTCGTTCGATTTTTAGAAAAGAGTCCCGGTGTCCTGTCCCGGGGCAGGACACTAGCCGGGATTGTTCAGGAATTTTCCGCGCCGGAGCGTCAGAGCTGGCTGCCCGATAGCGGGCGTTTCCGGCTGCCGGCGAGCTATTCGCCAGTAACCCGCTCCCCGCAACCGGGTTTTCATTTACACGACTCGTCTGTCCCCTGCTAATTGCTCTTGGCTTGTCCCTGATTCCAGGTTATTTTCCGCGAAGTCTTTCAGAACTTCGGCAATGACTCGCCGGGGAGTCGATGATGTATACACAACTGTTGCCGGTGTTGCTGGTCCTCTCCGTGGCGGTTGTATTTGCAGCGGTGTTTCTCGGCCTGAGTTACTGGCTGGGCCCGCGACGGCCGGACCCGCTGAAGGAGACGACCTACGAGTGTGGCATCCCGCCGCGCGGGACGGTCCAGATCCGCTTTTTCGTCCGTTTCTTTCTGGTCGCCTTGATGTTTCTGCTGTTCGACCTGGAAGCGGTCTTGCTGTACCCTTGGGTACTCCTCTACGGTGATTTCCTCTCCGCCGGACAGGCGGCATTCGCGCTGGGCGAGATATCGGTGTTCCTGGCGGTCGTGGTCGTCGGACTGGTGTACGTCTGGAAGAAAGGCGGCCTGGAATGGCAGTAGACCTCGAGTCGCCGAGTAATTTTCTGACCACCCGCTTACGCCAAGCGGTCAACTGGGGTCGTAAGTACTCGCTCTGGCCGCTGCCGTTCGGGACCGCTTGCTGTGCCATCGAGTTCATGAGCACGGTCTCTTCTTACAATGACATCAGCCGTTTCGGCGCGGAACTCGTACGCTTCTCGCCACGGCAATCGGACCTGATGATCGTCGCCGGCACGATCAGCTACAAGATGGTACCGATTCTCAAGACGGTTTACGCCCAGATGTGCGAGCCCAAATGGGTCATCTCCATGGGTGTCTGCGCCTGCAGCGGCGGATTCTACAAAAACTACGGGACGTTACAGGGGATCGATCACATCATCCCTGTGGATATCTACGTGGCGGGGTGCCCGCCCACGCCGGAGAATCTACTCAACGGGCTGACGCAATTACAGGACAAGGTCGCGCGGGAGGGTCTGCAGACCGCAGACTCCCGCCACGCCCGGCCGGCAGCCGGACGGTAGGGGTGCAGAGCATGAGCCAACAGCTGGTCGATAGACTCAAACAGGAGTTCGGCGCTGCCATCCTCGCGACGGCTGACCAGCACGGTGACGCCGCGGTGACCATACCGGCCGCGCAGCTGGTGCCGGTCTTGACCTGGCTGAAGAACCGCGAAAAAGCCGAGATGCTCAGCGACGTCGTGGGGGTCGATTTTCCGGATCGGCCGCAACGCTTCGAGATCAACTACCTGCTGCGGTCGCTCGCCGCCGGCTACCGCTTGAGGCTGAAGGTTGCCGTCGAGGAGGGCGAAGCGATCGATTCGGTCACCCCGCTCTACAAATCGGCCAACTGGCACGAACGCGAGGTCTACGACCTGTTTGGTGTACCGTTCCGGGGTCATCCCAACCTGCGACGGATCCTCACCCACGACGAATTCGAAGGGCATGCGCTGCGCAAGGATTATCCGGTCGAACGGGGCCAGCCGTGTGGTGAACCGGCGAAGCTCTTCGACGACCACGCCATCGCCCAGGCTTGTCAGCGGGCGAATGCCGTGAGTGTCAACGCCAGCG
>JAUVBS010000020.1 GCA_030591105.1 bacterium
GACGTTCGGCCGGCTGACCCCCGCGACGGCTGCCGCCAAGAGCGGGCAGGTGAGCTTCGCACCGGCTGCGGTGTTCGGTTCGCTCGTACGCTCAGCCGGTCAACTCGCCGTCGTACAAGGACCGATCTGGGTCGCGCTATTGGTCTTGATCGGCCTGGTTCTCTTGCTGCGGCGTTATCCGGATGATCACGTCGTCGGTGGGCCCAGTCTGGCCGGTAGCGATCGCGACGAGCTCGATGCAGTTGTCGTCGATACCGGTGGTTGGACCGTCTGGCTAGCGGTAGCGCTGCTATGGATCGTCGCGACCTGGACCACGCTGTTGCTGGGCGGTTATGCCGTGAAGGGAGTCTGGATCATCTCGCGCTACGTCGCGCCGCTGGCACCGCCGCTGCTGCTGGCCGCCGGAACGCTAGCGGTCTCGCTGGCCGACGCCGTCGGCCCGGGCCGCGAGCGTCAGCGCTGGGCCAAGACTGCGCTGGTGACCGGTTGGGTCGCCACCGTCGCGCTCAATGCGTGGTTGTTTTTCGGACAGGTCGTCCCGCACGCCCGTCGGTTTCCGCCAGGTGTCCAGGAGTGCTACATCGGGATGGGGGAGTGGCTGCGTGAGAATACGCCGCCCGACGCGGTGGTCGCTGCGCTGGATATCGGGGCGGTCGGCTACGCCAGCGAACGACGCGTGCTCGACCTGATGGGTCTGGTCAGCCCGGAGATTCTGGCGGTCGGACGTTCGCTCGGATTCCAGGAGATGGTCGCCAACGGTGCGTGGCTCGAAGCCGCCGGTCCCGACGGACGGTTGGCCGAGTACCTGGTCGATCGCAATCTCGGCTTACCCCGCTGGCAGGGCCGTACGGTCCGAGGGGTGACCTTCGAGCTTTTAAAGAGGTGCACCATCGACGGTGTCGGCCTGCGCGAGCCACAACCGTGGACTGTGGCCCTCTATCGATTACACCGCAACGAACGTTAATCCGCTGGTCTGCCCTTACCCGTGTAGGTTGGGAAATTGCTCGGCGATCGGTCGATGGCGTGAGGACGCCAGGTCCCGATGATGCCTCCTTCTTCGCCTTTCATGATGACATTCACCACCACAGTCGTCAGAATGACAGGGGATCGGGTTAGTAGCGTTACCATGTTAGGTCTCGGGAGGCGATGAATGCGCGGCACAAGAAAACGAACGCTGGTCACAGGCGGCGCTGGTTTCATCGGATCTCACGTGTGTGAGAGACTCCTCGACGAGGGTAGCGATGTGCTGTGCGTCGATAATTACTACACGGGAACGAAGGAGAACATCTCCGGCCTTCTCAACAACCCGTTCTTCGAGGCGCTCCGTCACGACGTCACATTTCCGCTGTACGTCGAGGTGGACGAGATCTACAACCTGGCCTGTCCCGCCTCGCCGATCCACTATCAGTTCGACCCGGTGCAGACAGCCAAGACCAGTGTACACGGTGCCATCAACATGCTCGGCATGGCGAAGCGAACGAAGGCCAAGATTTTCCAGGCATCGACCAGCGAGGTATACGGGGATCCGGAGCAGCATCCACAGACCGAGCAGTACTGGGGAAACGTGAATCCCATCGGTCCTCGGGCCTGCTACGACGAGAGCAAGCGTTGCGCCGAGACTCTCTTCTTCGACTATCATCGCCAGCACAGCACGAACATCCGCGTCGCGCGGATCTTCAACACCTACGGTCCGCGGATGCACCCGAACGATGGTCGCGTGGTGTCGAACTTCATCATCCAGGCCCTCGGCAACGAATCCATCACGATTTACGGCGACGGCAAGCAGAGCCGTTCGTTCTGCTACGTCGACGATCTCGTCGAGGGGATCATGCGGTTCATGAAGGCGCCGGACGACGTGACCGGCCCGATCAATCTGGGCAATCCGCAGGAATGTACGATTCTCGAGCTGGCGGAAAAGGTGATCGAGATCACGAACTCCAAGTCGGAGATCACATTCGAGTCGGCGCCGGAAGACGACCCGCGCCAGCGACGACCCGACATCTCGCTCGCCAAGCAGGCACTGGATTGGCAGCCCCGGGTGAATCTGGAAGACGGGCTCTCGCGGACGGTGGCCTACTTCGAGGCGCTTCTGCGGCGTATATCGTAACGGTCACCACGGGCCTATACGCAGTTTCCGACCTGATTTCCCCAACGCTCCCCGTGCTCAAGACCGCTTGCGCAAAGACGACGACGCCCTGACGATCATTATCACCAGGCCCGTAACAGTCACCGTCCCGTAGAAGACGATCTGGATGGAAGTCGCCGCGACGATGCCGGCCGACTCGGGTCGGCCGAACACCCTCATGGCTGTCACGAAAACGAACTGATAGCTGCCCAGGTACGCCGGTGCGGTGGGCACCAGTGTGCTCAGCGTTGCGGCGCCCATCAGCATACACACCTCACCGGGGGACAGCGTCTGACCGATGGCGCGAAACATCAGCCAGAGCGCCAGGGATTCGAGTGCCCAGACCACACAGGTAGCGCCGCCGATCGTCGCTGTCGGCCCTCTCTGCAAGGAGGCAAGGCCGTCGATCATCTGCTCGATCCGCACGGCGAGCTTCGCCGGCAACCGGCGATGCCAGCTGTGTACTCTGACCAGCAACAGGATCACGACCAACACGACGCCGAGCAGGACCGATGCCGTGACCGCGATCGACCACAGAGCATTGGCAGAGCTGTGAGAGCGGACGAGCCCCTGTAACGCCAGTCCGAACCAGAGCAGCGCCGCCACCACGACTCCATCGAGCAGCCTCTCGACGACGATGGAGCCGAGCGCGCTGGCACGGCTGATCTGCAACCGACGCTTGGCGTAATCTGCCCGGAACAGCTCGCCGAGCCGGGCCGGCAGCAGGTTGTTGACGGCGTAGCCGGCCACGAGGGTTTCCGTCACTGCGGACAATCCGCAGGCGGACACGATGCTGCTGAGCAACAGTCGCCAGCGGATCGCTCGCACCGCGATGCTCGCCACATACGACAGCCACGCGGCCGCAATGAAACCCGGTTGTAGTGCCCGGAAGATCCGCTTCACCTCGCCGGCGTCGACTCCGCGCAGCGCCAGGTAAAAGAGAGCGGCGCCAAGACCTACACCCAGGCAGCCCAGGACGATCTTGCGGAATCGTTCATGCGGATGCGACGAGCTGTTCATCGATGGCTGCTCGCAATCATGGCGGGTTTCGCTCGCCGACCATGGCTACCGTGTTACAACGGGCACGAGGGCGATCGGCTTGGTAATCACGTCGTCGATACGGAAGGCGATAGCGTCCGTTAGTTGAATCTGAACTTCACCAGGTACCAGAGTGCTTTCATACCGTCTCGCCAGTTGATCTTCTTGCCTTCCTCGTATGTCCGTCCGTAGTAGTGGATACCCATTTCATAGATCCGCCAGTTGCGAGCCCGCGCGATCTGGGCACTCATCTCGACCTCGATACCGAAATCGTGAGCGCTGAGCTTCATGCTCTCGAGAACAGGCCGCGTGAACATCTTGTAGCAGACCTCTATGTCGGTGAGCGTCTGATTGTAGAGTAGGTTGAAGATGCTCGATATCAACCGATTGGCCAGGAAATGATAGTAATACAGCGACCGGTGCGGAGTCCCGTAGAATCGGGAACCGTACACGACGTCGGCCACTTTTTGACGCGCAATGAGTTCGTACATCGCCGCCCAGTCGTTGGGGTCGTACTCATGGTCGGCATCCTGGATCGTGATAACCTCGCCGGTGGAGACAGCGAAGCCGCTCTGAAGTGCCTTGCCCTTGCCTTGATTGACCTCGTGGAGCAGAAGTACCAGCTCCGAGGAACCCGGTGAGCCGTCAGCGGACGGCAGCCGGACGAGGTTGCCGGCTCCGTCCAGGGCCAGCGAGGAGAACTGCACGCGGCCCGCGGGTATATTACGAACGAGCCACTCGCGGCTCCCATCGGCGGAGCAGTCGTCCACGACGACGATCTCCTTGGTGACACCCGGCAACGCCGCCGCAACGCGGACGAGGATCTCGCCGATGGTGTGGATTTCGTTGTACGCCGGCATGATCACGGAAAGTTGGGGTCTGGTCTCAGCGGTCATTGGCCTTCTCGTTTCGATTGATCAGCCCGTCGAGTGCTTCGCGTGCAGGTTTGAGGTCTGGATTCAGTCTCAGGGCGGCCCGATAGGCCCGGATCGCTCCGTCGGCATCACCCTTCTGCTCGAGGAGCTCGCCCAGATTGAATTGTGCGAACGAATCGTTGGGCTGCAGACGGAGCGCATGCCGGTACGTGGCTATGGCTTCGTCATCCCGGCCCAGCTCGGCCAAGGTCAGGCCGAGGTTACGCCGGGCGAGCGCGTAGTCGGGCATGAGGCGGATCGCCTCGTGGAAGTGCGGAACGGCGTCATCGTATCTCTTCGCTTGCGAGAGGGCAATAGCCAGATTGTTGTGGGCCATCGCCATATCTGGACCGAGCTGCAAGACGATCTCGTAGTGCTCTATGGCTTCGTCGATTTTCCCCTGGCGGGCCAGGGTATTGGCCAAGTTGTACTGGGCCTCGCGTGAATCGGGCTTGAGCCTCACGGCCTCCGCGCAGTGAAATTCGGCGCGCTCGGTGTTGCCCATCTTGTTGAGCGCCCGCCCGAGATTACTATGCGCCTCGTGAAAGTCCGGCTTGATCCGCACCGCCGCTTCGAGGTGCCCGACGGCGAGATCCGCCCGCCCGGCGTCCAGATAGATCGTGGCCAGGTTGTTGTGCGCCAGGAAGGAATCGGGATTCTTCTCGAGGGTATCGGTCCACAATGTCTGGCGGTTCTTGTAGATCTCGGCCTGGCTCGAGGTTGCCACGATCAGCACGGCGAGCAGCACGCCGCCGATGGCGTAGAGCGACGTCGGGACCGAACGGTCGCGGGTCCCCCTTTCTCTGTGCGCCAGTGCCGGCCGGCGCGATAGCACGGCGGTGACGAGCAGAGCGCTCGCCAGGACGATGGGACCGATGCCCGCGAGGTACTGGAAGTGGTCGGCGACGAAGGAATAGCGCATCGGGTAGGTGTTGGTGAACCCCAGAGCCGGCAGTAGGGTGCCGCCGTAGAACAGAGCCACAACGAGCGGGCCGCGGCCGATTCGCTTCCTCATGATCCAGAGCACAACGACCACCGCGACTGCAGCCAGCGGGAACAAGTATTGCCACCAGATAGAGGTGTCGATCTGCCAGCGGGGATAATTGAAGGTAAGATTCACCGGTAGGATCAGCTTCCAGATGTAGAACCAGAGCGCCCGTCCCGCGATCAGAATTCTGTCCAGGGCGGAGAACACCCAGTCCGCACCCTCGGCGTGAACATAGGTTTTCTCCATGTAGGTCGTGACCCGTGCCATGATCGCACCCGCGACGAAGAACGGAATCAAGGGCAGGACGTCAGGCCTGGTGATCCGTCCGCGCTGCCACCAGATCAGCAGCAGAATCGCCGCGGGCAGGGAACAGGTAACCGTCTTGCTGAAGAGGGCCCCCATGAAGAGGACAAAGGATATCGCGTAGAACAGCCAGCGTCGTGCCACCTTGGGGTTTTCCGGTCGGCCGATGGGCTCGAATCCCAAATAGAAGAACAGGGACGTCATGTAGAAGGTCGCCGAGAGAATGTTCTTGCGTTCGGTGATCCACGCAACCGACTCCACTTGGATCGGATGCAGGGCGAATATCGCGGCCGCGAGCCAGGCTCCGGGGACCGACAGGCGGCGCAGCACGAACCACAGCATCACCGCCGTGATCGCGTGAAGGATGATGTTGGTGACGTGGTAGCCCGTCGGATCGAGTTGCCAGATACGGTATTCGATCCAGAAGGTGGTGAACACCATGGGGTAGTACTGAACCGTTGCTCCGAGGTCGGTCCAGATCCGCTGCAGACCGTCCGCGCTGCGCAGGAGCGGATTCTCGGAGACGTAGCGCGGATCGTCCCAGATGTAGGAACCGCGCATGGCCGGTAGATACGCCAGCAGTACGGCAAACACGATCACGGCGGCCGGCAGCAGGATCCTGGTCAGATCGGGAGAGAGTTGCCGGGAGGATACCGTCTTGGCGGGCGGCTGGTCGCGGGCCGGGGATCGCTTTTTTGTCCGCGCGCTCATGTTGATCCCTGTCGGCTGGTAATGGGCAAACTCGGCCGCGTAACCTCCCGCTGCGGAGCGCCACGCAAAAAGAGCGCCACGCGCAAACCAAAGTGGTTGTATTCACGCAGATCGTGTTCCTGTGCGCGGTTACGACGATAGTGAATCGTATCACGCTTCGCTGGGCGGATCAAGCTCCGGGCTGTGTCTTGCAACGAGTTCTAGCACGCACCGGGTGCCGCCGGATCGATCGGCGCCAGCGGTTCGCGCGGCGTGTACTCGTCGGTCGGTAGCCGTTTGATCACCAGCACGGTCACGTCGTCCTCGTAAGGCGCGTCGGCACCGAAGGCGCGCACCGCAGCCATCAGCTCGGTCGCCATCTGCTCCGCGGTCGCATCGCGGTGCTCGTTGCAGACGGCGATCAAGCGCTCCCGGCCGAACTCGTCGGGCTCGACATCGTCGTCCCGGTCCGCACCGGGGGCGTGCCGCTCGGTTACCCCGTCGGAAAAGACCACCAGGCTCTCGCCCGGTTGCAGGGTTACGTAGCTGCGGCGGTACACGGCTTCAGGTAACGGGCCGAGCACCGGTCCTGTCGTCTGGAGCTCGAACGTATTGCCGTCCGGCGTGAACAGCAGCGGTGGGCAGTGGCCACAGTTGACGTAGGTGAGGTTGCCGTTGTCCTCGAGTTCGCCGTAGAAGAGAGAGATGAAGCGGCTGGTCAAGCCGGTACGGTGGATGACGCGATTCAGACGCTCGATCAGCGCGGTAATCTTCTCGCTGCGCGCTTGACCCATGCGCAGGCCGATCACCACGTCGCGCGCCTGCAAGGCGGCGGGCAGACCGTGTCCGCTGGCGTCGGCGACCGTCACCGCGAGTACACCCGGCTCGATATCCTGGATGTCGTAAATATCGCCGCCGACCTCGTCGGCCGGTACCGTCTTCGCGGCGATGTCGAAGCCATCGAGCTGGCGGGTCCGTCGTGGCAAGAGCGACATCTGGATCGAACGGGCCTGCCACAGCTGGTTCTCGAGCACGTTCTGCCGCAGCTTCAAACCGACGGTCGCGCGGATCGACTCGAGCATCACCAGCAGCTTCTGCTGAGATCCTTCGTGCCGGACACCGAGGCTGAGGATGTACGCGGGGTTGTTGCCGACCAGGATGGCGGCGTTGTCCAGATGGGTGAACTGGGCTTCGAGTTCGGGGTCGAAGCCGGGGCTCTCGGGCGAAATCAACCAGAGCCGTTTGCGCTGCAGGTCGCGGATGATCTGGTAGTCCTTGCTGATGGTCTTGCCGGCGATGGCATCGCCGAACTCGCCGATGCTCGCGATGAGAACGAAGTCCTGCGACCGCTCGCGGTACAGACGACCGCTCTCGATCCCGTACAGCGCGGCGTCATCGCTCTCGACGAGCTGCTTCAAGACGCTGGTCAGCAGCTCCTCGTCGCCTGCGGAAATGTCGATCCCGCGTAACAAACGCTCCAGTTTGCGAAAGAACTGCTTGGGCAACGTGCACACCTCACTGATCCAGGGTAGAGTCGGCGACCCGGTCTCGAGACCGCGATTGGCCGTAAATATATGTGGCTCATATCGGAACCCGCCAGCGATTTACCGAAACTTCCCACGCTAGCCGACGTTGTTGATGGACGCTTCCGTCGCTACACTGGTACCTTGCGCCCCGGCGGCTTACCGGAACCTGCCTGGACGTGCCCGTCAACGGGCAAGGAGACCGACACCCAACAGATAGGATCTTTCGTGAACGAAGCAGACAGAATCGATGGAATGCGCGACACCTACGGGGCGATGCGTGAGGAAATCGCTCGCGAGATCGTCGGGCAGCAGCAGGTGATCGAGGAGATGATGATCGCCCTGTTCGCCGGCGGCCATGCCCTCCTGGAGGGGGTGCCGGGTCTGGCCAAGACTCTGCTGATCAGCAGTCTGTCGCGGGTCATGGATTTGACTTTCAACCGTATTCAGTTCACGCCGGATCTGATGCCGTCGGACATCACCGGTTCGGAGATTCTCGAAGAGGATCCGGTCAGCCGCCGGCGTGAGTTCCGGTTCCTGGAGGGGCCGGTGTTCGCCAACGTGATCTTGGCTGACGAGATCAATCGTACCCCGCCCAAGACCCAGGCCGCGTTGCTACAAGCGATGCAGGAGAACCAGGTGACCGCGGGCGGCGAGACCCTCGATCTTCCCCGGCCATTCTTTGTACTGGCGACGCAGAACCCCATCGAGCAGGAGGGGACTTACCCTCTGCCTGAAGCGCAGCTCGACCGCTTCATGTTCAACGTCCTGATCGATTATCCGGATTTTGCCGACGAGGTGGCCATCGTCGAGAGCACGACCAGTGGCACCCAACAACCGGCGCGGCGCGTCGTGACGCGTGAGGAGGTGCTGGCCTACCAAGAGCTGGTCACGAGGGTGCCGGTGGCTGAAAACGTCACGCGCCATGCCGTGAATCTCGTCCGTGCCACACGCGCCGGCAGCGACGAAGCGATCGATGCGGCCCGTGAGTATCTCGCCTGGGGTGCCGGACCGCGCGCGGCTCAGTTCTTGATTCGTGGCGCCAAGACGCGTGCTCTGCTCGAGGGGAGGCCGTCACCCGACGTCGAGGATGTCCGCCGCTTGGTGCACCCGGTACTGCGCCACCGGTTGGTAACCAATTTCCACGCCGAGGCCGAAAGCGTCGGCAAGGATCGCATCATCGACTTTATTTTGGCCGAGGTCACTCCGTGAAGGCCGAGATCCTCTCTCCGGAACTGGTCAGCCAGCTCGGCCGCCTCGATCTGATCGCGCGGCTGGTGGTCGAAGGTTTCTTGACCGGTCTGCACAAGAGCCCCTACCACGGTTTCTCGTCCGAATTCGCCGAGTATCGCCGGTACATTCCGGGCGAATCGATCGCCCACATGGACTGGCGTGTCTATGCCAAGACCGACCGCCACTACCTGACGGTCATTTCCGACGAGACCAACCTACGTGCCACGCTGCTCGTCGACTGCTCGGCGAGTATGCGCTTCAGCGGCGAGGAAGGGCGACTCAGCAAGGTGGCGTACGCCCGCCTGCTCGCGGCCACGCTCGCCTATATGCTGCTGCGCCAAAACGACGCGGTCGGTCTGGTTACCTTCGACGAGCGTCCGTTGGCGATGGTGCCGGCGCGGTCGGTGCGCCGGCAGCTATTCCAGATCCTCAAAGAGCTCGAATTGCTGCCCGTCGGACACGGTACTCGGTTGGGCCCGGTGTTGCACCGGGTAGCCGAGCGCATCCACCGCCGCGGCTTGATCCTGCTGTTTAGCGATCTGATGGACGATCCCGACGAGGTTTTGGCGGGGCTGAAGCATTTCCGGCACGGTGGTCACGAGGTGGTAGTCTTCCAGATCCTCGACCCGCGTGAGATCGAGCTCGACTACCGCGGCGAATACGATTTCGTGGCGCTCGAAGAACCGGACAGTTCGCTCCGTGCCGAGCCGGCTCACCTGCGGCGCGGCTACCAGAAGCGATTCGAGGCGTGGCGTGACCGGCTGCGGCGCGACTGCCGGCGGCAACTGATCGACCTGGTCGAAATGACGACGGACATGCCGTTGGAAAAAGGACTGGGCGCCTATCTGCAGAAGCGGCGGCGGTTGTACTGATGCCGGTGAGTTTTGCGAATCCAGCCCTCCTACTCGGCGCGTTAGCGGCGGTACTGCCGGTCGTCATCCACCTGCTCAGCCGGCGGCGAGTGCGTCGCCTGCCGTTCAGCGATCTACGGTTCCTACGCGAGGTCCAGACCCGGCAGTCACGCAGTCTCGGTATCCGGCGCTGGCTGCTGTTGCTGCTGCGGGTCCTGGCGCTGCTCTGCATCGCTTTGGCGGTGGCACGGCCCCATTGGGGCGGTCTGGCTCCCAGCGGCGGTGGTGGCCGTTCCGTGCTCTTCGTACTCGATGCCAGTGCCAGCATGGCGACTCAACAGGACGACCGAACCCGTTTCGCGGCCGCGGTCGAACTGTGCACGGAGATGATTGCTTCGCTGCCGGACGATAGCACAGTGCAGGTTTTGCTCGCCTCGGCCCGGATAGATCCGCTTTTTGCCGATTGGTTGCCGGTAGGCATCCTGAGCGAGGACGCGCTGCAAGCTCTCGCGCCGACGGACGGCGGGTTCGATCTGGCGGCGTTGTTACGCGAAGCGGCGCGCCAGGTGGCGACGGCTCCCGGCACTCCGGTCCAGATCGTGTTGCTGAGCGATCTGCAGCTTGCGCCGCTGCCGGCCGATCTGGCGGAGGCGGTGCGTCTGTTGCGAGCAGCTGGCGAATCCACATTGCTGGTGCACCAGGTCGGCCAGCCGACCGACGGCGGCGGCGTATTGCGGGTCGATGTACCGCGTCGTGCGGTGCGGCCGGGCGAGACGGTGGTCGTGACCGCGCGGGTGACAACCGACCGCCCCGACCAGGCTTGCCAGCTCGATCTCGGCGGGCGACGCGTAGCCGAAGCGGTCGTCGCCGGTCCGGCGGGTCAGGACGCCGAGGTGGCTTTCTCGTTGGTCGTGCCACCGGTCGGTCTACATGCCGGCTGGGTGCGCAAGCCGAGCGATCGTTTCGCTGCTGACGACGCGAGACCGTTCGTGCTGGACGTACGCGAGCAGGTCTCGGTCCTTCTGATCCACGGTGAAGACCGCGATACCGTCGGGCGAGGCGGCTGGCGCTACCTGGCGACCGCGCTGGCGCCCGACGGCGACGCCTCCGGTCTGTTCCGTGTGCGGGCGGTGACCAATACCGAGGTCGCAGCCGGGGATCTCGCCGAGCACGACGTCGTACTGCTGGTCGATCCCGAGCCGCTCGGGCGTCAATTTCTCGGCGGGTTGCTCCGCTGGCTCAAAGATGGAGGTGCGGCAGCCTTATGGATCGGCGATCCAACCTTGAGCGGTTATCTGACCGGGACGTTGCTGCCGGCTCTGGCGCTCGGGTCCGAGGCGCCTTTCGTCGTACGCGAACAGGGTGCCTACGAGCGATTGGTGGTCGCGGCGCCGGATCACGCCTTGCTGCGGGGTTTCGGTACCGATGCGATCGCGACCCTCGAAGACCTCAGCTGGTGGCGTTATTATGCTCTTACGGAGGGAACTGCCACCGTACTGTTGACGGTTACCGGCGGGGCGCCACTCCTGTTGGAGACGGAGCTGCAGGCCGGTCGCTGTCTCGTCTGGGCGACCAACCTCCGCCGCGAAGCGACCGATCTGGCACGCAGTCCGATGTTCTTGCCGCTGATGCAGAGGCAGACGGCGTACCTGGCCTGGCGCAGCATGACGAACGCTACCGGTGCCATCGCGGTCGGTGAGGCACCGGCGATCCGAATTCCGCCCAGACGCGGGCGGACGGCACAGCTCGATGCTACCGCCGAATTGCAGGTCACCGCACCGGCGAGCGGTGGCGCGAACGCCCTGTCGCAGATGGCGCAACTGATATGGTCCGGAACGCGGCCGCTGTTGCGGGCGCCGGCGAGTGATCGGGCTGGGTTTTTCACCTTCACCGCCGCGGGGGATACCGTCGCGCTGGTCGCGGCCGCGGTGCCGGCCGCCGAATCGATCCTCGCCCTGCAGGAGGTCGATGCTTTCCGGGACGAACTCGCCGCCGCCGGCCTGTTGCGGACGGGCGGTTTGACCGGGCCGGCCACCGGGAACTTCGCTGCGGCACTCTCTGGCCGTGAGCTGGCCCCGTGGCTGCTCCTGTTGGCCGTGATGATCCTGCTGCTCGAATCGTACTTGGGTCGCGGCTCCGAACGTCGAGGTAAGGTGGCGACACCAGACCCGTCGGCTTGAAAAAAGAGCGTTTTCCTTTACCTTTCCTTCCAGCTCGACGACACTGGTCCCTGCCCGCCCCAAGGAGACACACCGCGCATGTGGAATTACTCCGAAAAAGTCTACGAGCACTTCATGAACCCACGTAATGTGGGCGATGTGGAGGATCCCGACGGCGTCGGCGAGGTCGGTTCGATGGCTTGTGGCGACGCTCTGCGGTTGAGTTTCAAACTCGACGACGACGGCCATATCAGCGAAGCGAAGTTCAAGACCTTCGGCTGCGGCAGCGCGATCGCGTCGAGTTCGATCCTGACCGAGATGGTCATCGGCAAGACCCTGGCCGAAGCGGCGCAGATAACCAATCAAGACATCGCCCGCGAACTGGACGGCCTGCCCCGCGAGAAAATGCATTGCTCGGTCATGGGACGCGAGGCGCTCGAGGCCGCCATGATCGACTATTACAAGCGGCTCGGTCGTGGCGTGCCGTGCGACCTGCTCACGCAGGGCGTGATGCTCTGCCACTGTTACCAGGTCACGCGCGACACCGTCCGCGAAGCGATTTTGCAAAACGGGCTCGAGAACGTCGAAGACGTGACCAACTTCACCAAGGCTGGCGGTGGCTGCGGTGACTGTCATCACGACATCCAGCATCTACTCGACGAATGCCGCGAAAAACGCGCGCAGCGAGATTCCGACGAGGCGC
>JAUVBS010000124.1 GCA_030591105.1 bacterium
AGCGGGCCGCTGCCGTCTGGATCGTTGCTGTTGGCCACGGTCAGAATCGGGCTAGAGCCGACCTGTGCACCGTCGGCCGGTGCGACCAGCAGTGGCGCCGCTGGCGCCTCGTTGGCCGACCCGGCGCCGACCAGGGTCACGTCGTCGATATACCAACCGTCCTCGGTGACCGAGTAGTCGGTCTCCAACAAGAAACGAATGCGTAGCGCCTGGCCTGCGTAGGACGCTAGATCGACCTCTTCCTCCGACCAGCTCGATTGATAACCGGAGTAGGAGACGACCGTCGTCCAGGGGCCACCATCGGCCGATACCTGGACGCGGCCGTAGTCCCAGCCGCTTTCGATATCGTAGCGATGCCAGAACGTCAGGCTTGTGGCGTGGTAACTTTCGACCAACGTTGCGCTGGTGCTCGACTGGTCGGGGTACTCGCCGCTCGGTGAATCGGTCAGCGAGTGGTCCGGGCTGTGGCTCGAGGCGGTGGTCAGGCCCCAGTTACCCGTCAGCTGCCAGGCGTCGGTTCCGCCCGGGCCCTCGAAATCGTCAAAGAACACGAGGTCGGGCGCACCGATCATGAAGCCGAGCGGTATGTACAGATCACCCTCGGGCAGATGCATGGTGACTGTGACGTTCACCAGGTGCCCCTCCGGGCAGGCGCCATCGACGACCAGCGGGAACGGATCGCTGGCCAGGTCGTAGCTGCCCATGGCCGGTAAGCCAGGAATGGTGCGCTGCGCCTCGGTCAGCTGTACGTAAGGGTCGTCACTGCTGAGGGTCAGCTGCAGACCGTCGAGGTCGGCGACGACACTCGGGTTCGCAACGACGAAGCTGAGCCAGCCACTCTCGCCGGGGTCGAGCTGGCCGCCCTCCTCGTCCTGCACCAAAACGTCGCTGGCGGTGGCGTAGGAACCGACGACCTGCATCAGGTAGGTCATCGGCCAGATGTTCTCCTCGAAGAGAGGCTGGCGACGGCTCTCTGGCGGCCAGAACCCATCGCTGTAGCCGCCGAGCTCGTTGCTGAAACTGAAGACCTTGTCGTGCTCGTCCTGAGCCCCGTAGCTCCAGTCGCTAGTGACGCCGCTGACCGGGTAGAGCAAGTCGGGCGTCTGCCCCGGCGCGTAGCCGTTGTACATGGTCATCACATCGCCCATATGCACGAAGATGTCGTGATCCGGCGTATGACCTGTGGTGTAGCCCCACGGGAAGAGGGTCAAGTTGCCGTGGGTGTGCACGGTCTGATGCGTGATGAACTGATGGGCGTTGATCAGAGCCATCATGGCCTGGACCTCGGGCTCGCTCCCGGCGGAGGGCCCACGGTACGTATCGCTGTCGGGATCGGGGCTGGCCCCTGCCTCGCCCCAGTGGTAGGGGTAGTTACGGTTGGGATCGACGCCGTAAACACCGCCGCCGTTGTTGCGCCGATTCTTGCGCCACATGCCCCCGCCGTTCGGGGCGATCGACTCGTTATAGACCACGCCGTCGGGATTGACGATGGGCACCACGTACAGCTCGCGGTTGTCCAGCAACCAGGTGACCTCCGGATCACTGCCGTAGTTCTGCGCGAGATATTCCGGGAACATCAAACAGAACTCGCTGGCCATGATCTCGCGCGCGTGGTGCATTCCGTCGAGCAGGATCTCCGGCTCGTCTTCGTCGACGTCGGGGTTGGCCGACACCCGAAAGCACCACAGATCGCGGCCCTCGTGGGACCAGCCGAGGGACCATTTTTCACTGATCACTTCAGGGTAGAGCAGCCTTAGACTGTCGATGAAGGCGACCGCTTCACTATAGGTGTGGTAGATACCGAAACCGACGTCGCGGAGGCGAGCGCCGTAGTGCGCCTCGAGATCGTCGATCAAGATGCGGTAACGTCGGCCTTCCCGTTCGAGTAGGTCGATGTGATCGGCAGTGGCGACCAGCTGTACCGAGTGGCCGGGTTTGGCCGCGGCGATGTCCAGACCGGGGTGGGCCTGTATGAAAGCCGTGTCCGCGGGACTGTCGATATACATCTCCACCAGGGCGTGGCTCTCGGCCTGGGCCGCAGCCGGTAGAGCGACGGCCAGGACAACGGTGGTGAGCAGCAGGACGCTGATAACGGAATGACGCATTGGCGATGCCTCCCGGGCGTGCGGGTCGGCGGCGAGTGGTGGTCCCACCGCGGTTCGTATTGCAGCCTTTAATTATACACGTTCGACGAGTGATAAACAACAGACAGAAGATCACGAAATCGTGATAACGGAGTAAGTTAACCAACTATCTGGGACCCACGGTCCGGCGACCACAAGCGCCCTCGGGTGGTCCTGATCAGATCTTGACGCGCAATCTGAGCCTCCTTGCTCGTTAACGGAAACACGACATGGGGCTGCGTTTGTCACGTCCCGCCGTCGCTTATGTGGTATAATGAGGTAAATAATCGACCGGCTAGGCTTTCTGCGAGTTCGCCGGCGCGTGGTCGCGGTCGGGCCGGATCTCCGGTCCTGTTATTTTTGGGTATTCAGTGCAAGTGCGCACTTCGGAGGAGTAGCGTGGTAGTCGCAGTCTTTTCACTCCGCACCAAGATCCTGCTCTCGCTGGCCATCGTCGTCGCGAATGCAGGCCTCGCTGCGAACAGTAACGGCCAACCCCTGGCTCAACAGCCGTCTCGGTACCCGGACCACGGCGCTGTCCGGCGTATCATCGAAAACCAGGGGCAGATCGATGGTGCGGCGCTTTACTACACTTGTGAGTCGGGGCTGACTGTCTATTTCACGGCCACGGCCGTTGTGCTGGATCTGCACCGGCCAGCTCGTGTACAGCACGCCGGCAACACACCCGCTCGGTACTCCGGAGATACTCTACCTGGCCTGGACGATACTCGACTTGGTCTAGGCGATACCGGTGCGTACTCCCGACGCGGCTGTGCTGTCTGGGTACGGTTTACCGAGGCTAACCCGACGCCGGCCATCGAGGCTCGCGGTGAGCAGACGACGAAGTTCCATTACTTCCTCGGCGACGATCCAGCCGCCTGGCGGTCGCAGGTCCCGGTCTGGTCGGAGATCGTCTACCGCGATCTATGGCCCGGGATCGACCTGAGATTTCAGGTGTACGGCGACCGGTTGCGTTACCAAGTCGATCTGGCGCCCGGGGCGGATCCCGCGCAAGTTCGCTTCGGTTACGAAGGTGCCGAACAGGTCATACGACGCGACGCCGAGGTACGTTTGATCGAGACCCCGGTGCGCACCCTCACCGAGGAGCGACCAGCGGCAGATCTCACGACCGGAGCCGTGGTCTGGTCCCAATCGGCCGGCGACCCACCGCGCGACGATCAAGACCTGAACAATCCGTCCGTATTGTTGTGGAGTACCTTCCTGGGCGCTGGCGAGAGCGACAAGGGTGTGGGCATCACGCTCGATCCGAACGGTTACCCGGTGGTGACCGGACGCACACGGTCGATCTTTTTTCCCACGACTCCCGGCAGTTACGACAGGACTCACGCGGGGATCAACGACGTGTTCGTCGCCAAGTTCGATCCCACCGGATCCACGCTGATGTGGAGCACCTTTCTGGGCGGACCGTTCGACGATGCGGGCTTGACCATCACACTCGATGCTCTGGGGAATCCGGTCGTGGCGGGCATCGCCGGTACTCCCGGCTTCCCCACCACGCCGGGAGCCTACGACGAGACCGGTAACGGCTTGCGCGACGCGTTCGTCGCCAAGTTCGATGTGACCGGTAGCAACCTGCTCTGGAGCACCTATCTGGGTGGTAGCGCGGATGATGCGATCAACCGTGTGTTGGTCGATACCGCCGGCTGTCCCGTCGTGGTCGGGCTCACCAGTTCGCCGGAATTTCCATCGACACCCGGTGCGTTCGACATGATGCACAACGGTGATTTCGATGCGTTCGTCGGCAAACTGGCGGCAGACGGCAGCGATCTGATCGCCTGTACCTTCCTGGGTGGTGCCGGGATCGATCTCGGTAAAGACCTCGCCCTCGATCCGGACGGGCACGCCTTCGCCAGCGGCGAAACGAGTTCGCCCACTTTTCCCACGACACCGGGTGCCTACGCCACGGTTCACGCCGGCGAAGCCGACGCCTTCGTGGCCAAGCTGGATATGGCAGCCGCCACGCTGATCTGGAGTACCCTGCTCGGTGGCGCCGACGTCGATGGCGGCGGTCCGGTCGTCCTCGACGCGGCCGGCGATCTGGTGCTGGCGGGTAACACCGAGTCCATCGACTTCCCTGTCACCTCAGGGGTCGTGGACAGTTCGTACAACGGCGGGCGGGATTGTTTCGTCGCCAAGCTCCATGGCGACGGAGACGAACTGCTGTGGAGTACTTTCCTCGGCGGCGGTGAGCGGGACAAAGGTCAGGCGCTGACCATCGATCCGGCGGGTAATACCGTGGTGGTGGGTTACAGCCATTCGGCGGATTTCCCCACCACCCAGGGGGCTTTCGACCGATCTTACAACGGATCCTTCGATGTCTTCATCGCGAGAATCGGTGGGGAAGGAACCGATCTCCTCGCCAGCACCTTTCTCGGTGGATCAGGTCGCGACGAGACCTATTCCACCGTGATCGACGCGGCTGGCAACCTGTTGTTGATCGGGATGGCCACGGCCGCCGATTTTCCGACCACACCGGGAGCCTACGACGAGTCTTACGGCGGTCTGTCCGATGCCTTCGTGGCCAAGCTGGATCTGTCGCTCATGGGACCGGTCGCGGTCGGCGGGTCCAGCCCCGAAGCACTCCTCTGGTCGAGTTACCCCAATCCATTCAACCCTGCGACCAACATCGTTTTTTCGCTGCCTACCCCGAGCGAGGTGTCGCTGGCCATCCACGACGTGAGCGGTCGCCGGGTTCGCACCCTGCTGGGTGGCAGCCTCGGCGCCGGACGGCACACGGTACGCTGGAACGGCCGGGACGACGCCGGCCGCGCCGCTGCTGCCGGTATCTACCTTGTCCGTCTGACAACGGCTGACCGTGTCCAGGTTCAGAAAATTGCGTTGATCAAGTAAGTGGGTCACGACGTGGAACTGATCGTCGGTATCGCACTGGGACTCGGGCTGGCCGCCGCAGCCGGTTTCCGCATCTTCGTACCGCTGTTGTTGGTCGGCTTGGCCGCGCATAGCGGCCATATTCATCCTGCTGACGGTTTCGCTTGGCTTGCCACCAAACCGGCCATCATCATGCTCGCCGTGGCGACCTTTCTGGAAATCATCGCGTACCATGTACCGTGGCTGGATAACCTACTCGATGTCGTCGCCACACCGGCGGCCTTCATCGCCGGTACCGTTCTGATGGCGTCGTCCCTGTTCGAGCTGGATCCGCTATTGCGCTGGAGCCTAGCGCTGATCGCGGGCGGTGGCGCAGCCGGCCTGCTACACGGCGCAGCCGCGGGTACGCGGCTCGTATCGTCGGCCACCACCGGTGGTCTGGCCAACCCCGCCGTGGCCACGACCGAAACGGCGGCCGCGTTCGCCCTGAGCGCGGTGGCTCTGCTGTTGCCGCTGTTGGGGGCATTGCTCGCCATCGCCATGGCGGTTTTTCTGGGGCGCAAGCTGGCGCGCGGTGGGCGCTCGCTGTGGCGCCGACGTTAGCCGGATTGACCCGCGCGCACCTTAGCGCCACCCTGGCCTCACCCCGGTTCCGCCCCTCTTGTCTGCTGCACCCCCGATCCGTACGTTCATAAAGCCGGCTAGATCACTCACCGCAGAAGTACCCGGATTATTTGCAGCAGTGCCTGGCAACACGATGCGCACCGAGGCGCAACTCATTCGTAATACGCGCAGGCGGATGTGCTAATATCAGGGAAGAAACGGAGATTTTTTCGGGCAAGTGGGGGGCAATAATGAGTCGGCTTACCAAGTTTGCCTGTCTGGCAATGGGCCTGCTGCTGGTCGGCAGCGCAATTGGTCGCGATATTCCCGAGAGTCGGTATCTGGCCGACGGCACCCATACCGTCTTGACGAATGCGGGTACCAGCATTGGTACGGCTGTGCGCGATACGATCTACTTGATGGGTGGTGGCGGCGACTGGAGCGGTAAATTCGAATCGCCGGGCGGCAGTCCGACCTGGCACGACTGGACGCACTACGACGACACGGCGCCTTTGTCCGGCTTCTGGCACGTCGACACCTATCACATGGAGAACCTCAACGATAACGGTGCCGGCAATCACGGCGTATGGTGCGGATCCATTCAATTTCCGGCTTGCCCCGGTGAAACCGAGCCGGGCGGCTACGGCAATGACTGGAGTGACGGCTTGGACTACTGGGGCACGGTCGCCGATCCCGGTCTGAGCACCAACGTGGACATCGACTTCTACTACAACGTCGATACCGAGAGCGGCTGGGACCATTTCAATCTCAACATCGACCGCGCAGGGACCTGGGTTCAACAGCTACACGTATCCGACATCTTGACCAACGAGCACTACACGACCACGATAGTGTTCACTCCGGCAGATTACGTCAACGGCAACCAGTTCCATATCCAGCTCCAGGTCACCTCGGACGGCAATACGTCGGACGAGGACTGCCAGCGGCCCAGTTCCGGCGCCG